>NZ_JUEE01000240.1:0-25204 GCF_000802135.1 Desulfosporosinus sp. BICA1-9 | reverse complement strand
TGAAACAGTTACTAATCCTTAGTGGCAAGGGCGGTACGGGGAAAACAACGATTGCCAGTGCTTTTATTAAGTTATCAAATGCCAATGTATATGCAGATTGTGATGTGGATGCACCTAATTTGCATTTGGTTATGAATCAGGCTTCGGAAGCCAAACGATCAGACTATTATGGGTTGCCCAAGGCGGAAATTGATCTCCAGTTGTGTGTGCAATGTGACCTGTGCAGACAAAACTGTCGTTTCGATGCCATTGAGGCAGACCTTGATTATAAGGTTGATTACTATGCCTGTGAAGGTTGTGGGACTTGTGAAGCTGTTTGTCCGGTAGGAGCCGTATCCTTTAAACCTGCCAGAGCAGGGGAATTAATGCTGTATCTGAAGGATTCCGTGTTTTCCACTGCCGAACTTAAAATGGGGAGCGGCAGCTCGGGGATGCTGGTCACTGAGGTGAAAAAGCAGATGAAGTCAGCGGCTAAGGATGCGGGGCTAGCAATCATTGATGGATCTCCCGGCATAGGATGTCCGGTCATTGCCGCTCTTACAGGTGTTGATATGGTCTTGATAGTTGCAGAGCCTACTATCTCAGGCATTAGTGATATGAGAAGAATCGTTCAGACTGCTCAAAAATTCCATACGAGAATTGCAGTTTGCATCAATAAATACGACACTAATATTGAAAAAACAAAAAAAATTGAGTCCTTTTGTGAAGAACTCTACTTACCTTGTGCAGGAAGAATACCCTATGACGCAGATGCTGTGCAAGCAATCAATCAAGGTCAGAGTATTGTTGAGATGGATTGCGCAGCAGGGCGTGCTGCTAAAGTTGTTTTTGATGAGACGATTAAACTCTTATTCAATGATAGTTTAGGGTTGTAAGGGTGAATCAATTGAACAAAAAAATCGCCAAAATTTTAACAGCTGTAACAGATAGGCTTTAACACCTTCTACGTATTTTAGTGGTGGGTGTTTTTGCATTAAAAGACCTTATATTTTAACGTTATAAGGTCTCTTAGGTAGGGCTTGCTAATTTATCGAAAAGTCAAGACTTTGCAAGGGTTTACGGGTAGTTTCTTAATAAATATGTGCATGAAAAAACAGCCTTTGGCGTCAAAAACCGTGTACATGGAGTTAAAATCAAATGTTGCACCGGTGCACCATTTGGCCTCTCTTCCCCGACGGGGGGAGTATAAAATAACCTATGAATATTATTCCGCTGCACCCTATAGAGTGAAAAAGGTCCTGGAAACTCATGGTAACGGCATCGCGGCTAAGATTAATAGGGATCAAACAACAGACTTGTAAAATCATGCTTACCAATGCCATGGAGGTCGGCAAGCGCCTGAAGGAGGCCAAGGCCTTGCTCCCCCATGGAGGTCAAATTCGTCAGCGCTGACGAATTTGACCTACTACCTGGCCCTTCTCCTTCTGGGGATTCCGGAAGATGAGCGGGAGAAATTTATCCTGCAGCATGTATAGATGAAGAGCCAACGGAGAAAATCTGTTGACTCCTTTTTCCATTGGAGAGATTAGTATATTTCGGAATAGCGCGATTACCGATTATAAGAGGTCACCACTTTCTCGTAGTGATCCTGGTGATCCAGTAAAAAAGCCTCCATAGCTGGTAATTATAAAATTATGTCCATGTTAAAAAAGACTTGCCCCGACCTCTTGATCCCATAGACAATCGGAAGTAAACTAAAGATACTGGCAAAGTTTCCTCCGAGACCTTATCCGTGCCAACCTAAAAGTGATACTCACCCTATCAAAGAAATTAAGGAGAACTATCATGCGTGAGCGAATTATCCAGACCGCTACTGAGTTGATTAAACAATACGGGTTAAGAGGCTTTACTCTTGATGACATCACCGGCGAATTGAGCATGAGTAAAAAAACCCTCTATAAATACTTTGCCTCCAAAAACGACCTGATTTCCGAAATTGTACAAAGAGCTGCTGAAATTGAAAAACAACGGGTGCTGCAAGAAATCGAGGGCTGTACGACCTGGCTTGAAAAGCTCAATGCTATCCTTTCCGTATACTCCTATCCAGCCATTCCCTTCCGCGTCCTCAATGAACTGCAGCGTTATTTTCCCGCCGAACAGGAGACTATCGAAGAAATTCGCCGTTTCCGCCAAGAGATGGCTATGACTGTCTTAGAGGAGGGCATCGCCAAAGGTGAGATCCGGGATGATATTGATCCGGCCATCATGTTGCTGACGTTTACTAAGACGGTTCTGTCACCCATGGAAGACCAATTTTTAAATGCTAATGACATTACTATTAACCAACTTCTAGAACAAATGAAAAAGCTCTTGTTTTACGGCATCTTAAATCGTTGAGGAGGAATTTCTAAACTATGTTAAAAACCAAACAGCTGACTACTGTCTTCATAACCTTTCTTCTGCTTCCCGTCTTCTTAATCGGCTGTAGTTCTCAGCCGACTGACACCACCCCGGTGGAGATTACCCGACCGGTAACGGTTTCAGCGCTGACCGAACAGTCCCAGTCGGTTAGGTTGGAGTACTTAGGCGTCATCGGCTCCGGTGAATTAAAGAAGTACAGTTTTAAAGTCCCCGGGAAATTGGCACAACTGAAGGTAAGCAAAGGAGAGGCTATTCATCAGGGTGAACTGCTCGCCAGCCTGGATCAGACGGATCATTACCTAGCCCTGCGCAATTCTCAACTTAACCTTTCTCAGGCTGAGCAAGTGTATCTGGATGCCCAGTCCCAATATACCAATTATCAGGAACTCTTAAAGGCCGGAGCCATGGCCCAAATTGATCTGGATAAAGCCAAACTGGATAGGGATGTTAAAGAATCTGCTTACCAGAAGGCTCAAGTCGATGTGGAAGCCAAACAAAATAGTCTCAACGATACGAAGCTTTATGCAGATATGGAGGGCTATGTGACGGATATCCTCTATAAGGAAGGGGAAAATTTAGCCGCTGGCTATCCTGTTATCGTCGTCCGCAGCCAAAAGCAAGTGATCAATGTCGGTCTTAACCAGACCGATGTCACGAAGATTAAGCTGGGGACGCAAGTTGAAGTCAAAGTCGGCAGCTTTAGCGGAACGGGAGAAGTAACCCGCATCGATCAAGTGCCGGATACCGAGACTCGTACCTATAACACCGAGATTAAATTAACCAAAGAAATCCCGGCCCAGGCCTATTTTATTGGTGCCACAGCGGATGTTTCACTGGCTAATGGTACCGAGCAAGGCATTTGGATTCCTATCTCTGCAGTGATGAATGACGGCGAGGATTATGTTTTTATTGTCCAAGCTGACCGGGCTGTGAAAAAGAATATTAGCTTAAAAAACAGTCAGGGCTTTAATGTGCGAGTTGAAGGACTTAATTCGGGAGATAACCTAGTCACCTCCGGCATGAAGGAACTGAGTGAGGGCATGAAAGTTACGATTCCTCAGACGGCAGGAGGGCAATGATGGAAAAGGAAAAAGAAAAAGAAAAGGGTCTGATTTATCAAGTCATTCATAATCGCCGATTTACCCTTTTCTTCACGTTAGTGATCCTGTTGCTCGGACTTTACAGTTATTATGTCATACCCAAACAAGAAAGCCCCAATGTAAATGCCCCTTTTGCGATTATTAAGACAGTCTATCCGGGAGCTGAACCCGCCGATGTGGAAAAGCTCGTCACTAAAGTCATCGAAGATAAAACCATCGAAGTTCCAGGTTACAAGACTTCCTCCTCCTTTTCCCGCAATAGCGTTTCCATCGTCGTCTTGGAATTGCAAAATGATGCGGATGTGGATAAAGCCTGGATCGATCTGCGCCGCTTTATGGACGAGCTCCAAAGCAGTCTGCCGTCGGAATGCCAAAAGATTGAGGTTGATACGGATTTAGCGGGTACTCCCGGCATGATTCTCAGCTTTTCCGGTGAGCAGTATTCTTATGAACAGCTTTCCGACTTCGCTGATCAATATAAAAATGAGTTAAGCAAAGTCAACGGCCTAGCCCGTTTTGAAGTGGATGGGGTACAAAAAAAAGAAGCCCAGGTAGAAGTCAATACTGCCCGACTAAACCAATTTGTCTTATCCTTGGATGACATTGTCAATGCTTTGAAGATCCAAAATGTCAATATTCCCGCCGGTTCCCTGAGTAATGGAACGACCAAGATTAATGTCAGCATCCCGGGCAGTTTTAACTCCCTTCAGGACATTGAAAATTCCGTCGTGTCAGTCTCCCAAACTACCGGAGCAATCGTGCATTTAAAGGATATTGCCACTGTGTCCTGGCAGTTGTCAGATTCCACGACCCGGATCAGAGAAAACGGCCAGAAGGCCATTTTGTTAAGTGCCTTTTTTTCTGACAATAAGAATATCGTTCTCATAGGCCACGACTTGCAGACTAAGCTTAATCAGCTCCAACAGCAAATGCCTCCCGGCTTAACCGTCGATGAGGTCATCTACCAACCAGCTAATGTCAATGAAAGTGTGACTAACTTCTTTAGAAACCTCCTCGAAGGAATAGCCCTGGTCCTAGTGGTGGTTTTCCTTGGTATGGGACTAAAGAATGCCATTGTCGCTTCTGCAGCCGTCCCTATCTCCATCCTGATCGCTTTCTGCGCCATGTACCTCCTTCAGATCAGAGTGCATGAGATCTCTATCGCGGCCTTGATCATTGCTTTAGGGATGTTGATCGATGATGCTATCGTGATTATTGATTCGATCCAGGTGCTGATCGACGAAGGGATGGAGAAAATGTCCGCCTGTGTACTCGGTACCAAGCGGGCTGTCCTACCCGTATTCACGGCGACATTAACCACTGCGGCTGCTTTTACCCCTATGCTCTTCGTACCCGGTCCGGCGGGAGAGTTCCTGCGTGCCTTGCCTCAGGTCGTGATTTTGGCTGTCGCTGCCTCGTTTATAGTTGCTATCTTTGTTACCCCGGTCCTGGCTTATATCTTTTTTGATCAACTCAAACCGGGAAAAGTTCATCAGCGATCCCCTGTGAAAAGCTTCTACCAAGGCTTCCTAAGGATCGGCATGAAGTATAAGAAACTGACCCTTCTTTTATCCCTCTCCTTACTGGCCCTTACTGTGCTCTTAGCCTTAAGGTTGCCGGTGATGTTTTTCCCCAAAGCGGACGTCAATTTGTTTTATATTGATATCCATGCCGAAACCTCAGCTGACCTGGATAATACAGACCGAGTGGCTCAGCAGGTGGAAAAGCTGGTCTCTGCCCAGCAAGAAGTCTTGGATTATACCACCTCTGTAGGGGAAGGACTTCCCAAATTTTATTTAACTGTAGCCAAATCCTCTCAGGCTCAAGATTTTGCGCAAGTTCTGCTGAAAGTGGACTTATCCAAGGGCGGCAGGTTTAAATCCAACCAGGAAATGGCGGTCTATATGCAAGAACTGTTGGACAAAAGCTTGATCGGGGGAACAGCCCGAGCAGAATTGCTGGAAAAGGCCTTCCCAGGAACCCCTATAGGAGTTCAAGTCAACAGTAATGATCAGCAGGCCCTGACCAAAGCTGTCAACTATATCCATGATCAACTGGCCGGGATCCCTGGCACTTTGAATGTGAATGACGACCTGGACAGTGCCGAATACCAATTTACCGTCAATGTCGACCATGACAAAGCTTCCCAATTGGGTATCACTAACTATGACATTGAGCGCCAGATCAATATTGCATTAAAAGGAGCGGAAGCGACGGTTTTCCACAAAGCCGGCAATGAATACCCTATCCTAGTCACCAGTGATATTCACTCCAAAGAGGCCTTGGAAAACCTGGCCATCAAATCTTCCCTCTCCGGCCAGAAAGCCCTACTCAAACAGCTAGCCACCCTTAACCTGGAAGCCTCTATTCCCACGATCCGCAAATACGACCGGGAGCTGGCGATTACCGTCTCCTCCCAGGTTAAACCCGGTCACAGTGCCATTGCGATTGAAAACAACCTTAAACAAATCCTCGCCCAAAACCCGGAGGAGTTAAAAGGGGTCAGTCTCACTTACAAAGGGGAAGCGAAAGATATCAGTGATAATTTTGGCGATCTGGGCACTGCTGCTCTATTTGCCCTCTTTGCCATCTATCTCATTCTCATGCTCCAGTTTCGCTCCTTCTGGCAGCCTTTCGTCATTTTTATCACGATACCACTCTCACTCTTCGGGGTGATTATCGGCCTGTTAGCTTTCGGCCAACCTCTTTCCTTTACAGCGATGGTCGGGGTCGTCAGCCTAATGGGAGTGGTGATTAAAAATGCCATTCTTTTAATTGAATATATCAACAGAGCTCGTCAAGAGGGCATGACAGTTAGGGATGCCTGCTTCGACGCTGTCAGTAAACGCTACCGGCCCATTTTCCTGAGTTCCATGACAACGGTCATCGGTCTGGTTCCCTTAGCTCTCTCCGGCAGTGACCTGTTCGAACCCTTGTCAGTAGCAATTATGTGCGGATTAACAGTCTCAACCTTACTAACCCTTGTGATCATTCCGGTAATCTATAGCCTTTGGTTTAAGGATGGAAAACTTGCCACTGAAGTTAATAGTCTGACAATGTAGTAACCTTAAACAGGTGATTGTGTGTGGAACTTTTGCGATGGCACTATAAATTCCTCCTTTATAAAACTCCTAGATTTAAAAAGTCTAGGAGTTTTATAATATTTTAATACTTTTTTATGAAAATTATTGTTTTTTACTTCAAAAATATGTATGAGAGTCCTCCAGTAACAAATACTAATTTAAACTTTAGATTAAAGGTTTTTAGGAGGTTCTTAATGTGGCTAAGAAAATGAAAACAATGGATGGGAATCAGGCCGCAGCTGAAGCATCTTATGCTCTGACTGAGGTTGCAACCATCTTCCCAATTACGCCCTCTTCTCCCATGGCCGAGGGCGTTGACGAATGGGCAGCCCATGGCAAAAAGAATTTATTTGACCAACCGGTTAGAGTTGTTGAGATGCAATCCGAGTCCGGTGCTTCGGCCGCTTTACACGGTTCCCTCCAAGCCGGAGCCCTAACCACAACCTATACGGCTTCCCAAGGCTTACTTCTGATGATTCCTGAAATGTATAAATTGGTTGGAAATCTAGTGCCGGCCGTATTCCATGTCACTGCCAGGGCTTTAGCAACCCATGCTTTATCAATTTTTGGCGATCATCAAGATATTAATGCTGCTCGTCAAACAGGTTTTACTATGATTTGCTCGAACGATGTTCAAGAAGCGATGGACTTAGGTTTTGTGGCTCATCTGGCAGCGATTAAGTCCCGGGTTCCAGTATTGCATTTCTTTGATGGGTTCAGAACCTCCCATGAAGTTCAAAAAATCGAGACGACAAGTTATGACGAAATTGCTAAACTTGTCGACTTTGACAAGATTCAGGAATTTAGAGACCGGTCTTTAAATCCAAACCGTCCTGTCCTCAGAGGGACTGCCCAAAATCCCGACATTTATTTTCAAGGACGTGAGGTTTCCAACCCCTTCTTCGATGCAGTTCCAGACATCGTCGAAGATTATTTCAAAGAAATCAAGAAATTAACGGGTCGCGAGTACCATCCCTTCCAGTATTATGGTGACCCCGAGGCCGAAGACATCCTTGTAGCTATGGGTTCCGTCTGTAACACCATTGAGGAAACCATCGACTTTATGGCCCAAAGAGGGGAAAAAGTCGGGCTCATTAAAGTCCACCTCTATCGGCCATTTGCCAAAAAATACTTCTTTGACGTCTTACCAAAATCCGTAAAGAAAATCGCGGTTCTAGACCGAACCAAGGAACCGGGATCTACCGGTGAGCCTCTGTACCTTGATGTATTACAAATCTTTAACCATGAAACTTCAAAACCAATGATCGTAGGGGGACGCTATGGTCTAGGCTCAAGAGACACTACTCCCTCACAGATTCTTGCTGCTTATCAGAACTTGAAGAAGGCTCAGCCTAAGGATCGCTTTACGATAGGGATAATCGATGATGTGAGCCACACTTCCTTACCTATAGAAGAGACTGTTGACACATCGACAGAAGGAACAATCCGCTGTAAGTTCTGGGGACTTGGCTCTGATGGTACGGTCGGCGCAAATAAAAGCGCTATAAAAATCATTGGAGATAATACTGACCTTAATGTTCAGGGTTACTTTGAATACGATAGCAAAAAATCCGGTGGAACGACAATCTCACACCTGCGCTTTGGCAAGCAACCTATCAAATCATCGTATCTGGTGTTTGATGCGGATTATATTGCTTGCCATAATAAGTCGTTTATCTATCACTATGATATCCTTAGGGGTCTGAAAAAAGGAGGAACCTTTGTTCTCAACTGTCCGTGGCGAGCAGATGAACTAGAAAATCATTTGCCAGCCTTCCTTAAACGTTATGTTGCTAAAAATAAGATCAATTTCTATATCATAGATGCTATTTCCATTGCCAGAGAAATTGGGCTTGGCGGACGCATCAATATGGTCATGCAGGCTGCTTTCTTTAAATTAGCTAAGGTAATCCCTCTCGAAGATGCTATTCAATATCTGAAAGACTCTATCCAGAAAGTCTATGGCAAGAAGGGGTCCAATATTGTTGAGATGAATCATAAGGCTGTCGATGGAGGCATTGACGCCTTACATAAAGTGGAGGTTCCTGCTGCTTGGGCTGAGGTTCCTGATGAAGATATGCCCATTAAGGGTGAGCCAGACTTTATTAAGAATATTCAACGTCCTATGGCCCGTCATGAAGGAGAAGACCTGCCGACCAGTGCTTTTGTAGGTGTTGAGGATGGTACTTTCCCGTTAAGCACAACGCGGTATGAAAAGCGGGGAATTGCAGTTTATGTACCCGAATGGCAAATCGATAAATGTATTCAATGTAATCAGTGTGCCTATGTTTGTCCCCATGCCACCATTCGGGCTTTCCTCTTGGAGGATAGCGAGCTTGAAAAAGCTCCAGATACCTTCAAAACGAAGAAACCCATCGGCAAAGCCCTTGAAGGTTACCACTATCGTATTCAGGTCACACCGCTGGATTGTACGGGTTGTGGAAACTGTGCCGATGTTTGTCCCGCACCAGGTAAAGCAATTATCATGAAACCCGCCGACCATGAGATTGAAATGGAATCAGAAAACTGGGAATATGCCATTAAAAATGTTACCGAAAAACGCCATCTCATGGATGTTAAGACCTTAAAAGGAAGTCAATTTGCCCAGCCGCTGCTTGAATTCAATGGTGCTTGCCCTGGCTGTGGTGAGACACCCTATGCAAGGCTTATTACCCAGTTGTATGGTGACCGTATGGTTATTGCCAATGCTACAGGATGTTCCTCAATCTGGGGCGGCAGCGCTCCCTCGATTCCCTATACGGTTAATGCAGAAGGGAAAGGACCAGCCTGGATGAGTCCGCTTTTTGAGGATAATGCTGAGTTCGGCTATGGCATATATCTTGGTGCAAAGCAAATTCGAGCTAAAATAGTCCAGCTGATGCAACAAGGCTTGGAGAGTTCTCTCGGCGAAAACCTTAAAGAGAGTTTCCGGGAATGGCTGGACAACTTGGAGGATGGGGAAGGATCCAAGAGAGCAGGGTTGCGGGTACTGGAAGCACTGAACAACGAAGATGTCTCTGGCAATCCGATTCTTAGCGAAATCAAGGAGAAGAAGGATTATCTCATCAAACCCTCTGTTTGGATTTTTGGTGGAGATGGTTTTGCCTATGATATTGGTTATAATGGAATAGATCATGTCATGGCGAGTGGGGATGATGTAAATATCCTGGTGATGGACACTGAGGTTTACTCTAATACTGGGGGACAAGCCTCCAAGGCAACCCAGACGGCAGCTATCGCAAAATTTGCCGCAGCAGGGAAGAAAGTACGTAAAAAGGATCTCGGACTGATGGCGACGACCTATGGCTATGTCTATGTTGCTCAAATTGCCATGGGGGCTAATATGAATCAAACGATTAAAGCGATTGCTGAAGCAGAAAGCTATCCTGGGCCGTCGATCATCATTGCTTATGCTACTTGTGTGAACCACGGGATAAAATCCGGCATGGGCACAAGTATCTTACAACAGAAAAAAGCTGTAGAATCAGGGTATTGGCATCTCTGGAGACATGACCCTCGTCTTAAAGAGCAAGGTAAGAATCCGTTTGTTCTCGATTCCAAAGAACCGACTGCTTCTTTCCAAGATTTCATAAAAGGGGAAATCCGGTATTCTTCGCTCCTAACCATATTCCCAGATGTCGCTCAAGAAATGTTCGATGCAGCAGAGGGGCACGCTCGTGAGAAATATCAGACCTTAAAGCGTTACGCAGAAATGCAATACTGATAAACTCTCTAAGGGTGTCAAACTACTAACATGACTAAAAGGCATGTCAATCAGCTTGATTTGACATGCCTTTTAGTCGTACAGTTAAAAAAACAGGAATGACTCCCGGCCACTGTGGTTCGGGGAGTCATCCTGTTTAGTTTTAGGTTTTTTTAGGACAAGGAATTTGTGTCTACCCATTCCTTGGCATTCTGGACGGATTCTTCGCTAGGGATAGGAACCTTCGATTGGGGTTTAACACTTTCGATATTTCCTCGCCAAGCAGCCGTGTCATGCCTTTCAATAGGGTTTGCTACGAACTTTTCTTTGGATTTATTTTCAGTCATTGCAAGACCTCCTTTAAGATTCAGTCTTATTATTCCCAGTTTTTAATTCTATAATTGGTTTAAAGGGGAATCAAGATACTTTACCTGAAAAAACAAATTATAAAGATGTAGCAGAATAATTAGAGAGTTTTGAATCGTTCAAAGCTGGATAAGAAAATGAAGTTAGTTAGAGAGTCTGCAGTGATTAATAAAACGAAAGAAGAGATGGCTTAGCCATCTCTTCTCTCGTTTTATTAAAGGTGTTCTATTTCTGCTGTTCTTAAGAAGTTATTGGACAACTTCGTAAGATTTGTCAGAGCTCCACCCTTTGCTAAAGCCAGCCATTCCGAAGCCGTAATTCAGACTCTTGGTGGGGATGCCAGCGATATTAAGCAAGGAGTCGGTCTGTCCAGCTGTTTGGCCGGTATAACAATAGACTACAACAGTTTTGCCTTGGCTTTTTTCTTTGATCGAATCGAGGTTTTTAGCGACGTCAGGACCGTAGGGAACGTTTACTGCGCCTTTAATATGGCCTTTGGCGTAATCTACTGCTGTGCGAACATCAACAATGTAGTATTTGTCAGCCTCTTTAGCTAGAGCCTCTTTCATAACCGGAAGATCAATCTTATAGGAATCTTTCGGCATTTCATAAAAATACTTCTGAACTGCCTCGTCAATTGCTTTGCTCTTACTAGCAATAGCAGGAACAGTCGGCATCGCAGTCGCTTCTGTCACAGTCGGATACTTCTGTCCTAACCAACCTCTGGTCTCAAAGCCTGCAGTACTACTGCCACCCATACCCGAGTTTAAGGAGAGGGTCTTGATTCCGGCAACGTTGAGAAGTGAATCTGTTTGACCAGCGGTCTGTCCGGTATAGCAAGCAACGATTAAGGTTTTGTCCTTGGCGATTGCACGAATGCTATCGAGGTTCTTAGCAATTTCTGGGCCATAAGGGACGTTAATGGCTCCCTTGATATGACCTTGTGCATAAGCATCTGCTTTACGAACATCTAATACTACGTATTTATCTGGGTTTTTGTCGAGCTCGTCCTTTAAATCCTTCTCAGCAATCTTATAGGAATTTTTCACAGTGGAGCCCATAGCATTGAAATAAGTTTCAACAGCTCCTTTGATTACCTTTGCGGGGTCTTCTGCAGGAGTAGGTACGGCTGTTACTGGTGGAGCTGCCGGTGGAGTGGTAGCGGGCTGTGCTGCTTGACCACAACCAGTAGCAAGAAGGCCAGAAATCAGGAGGAGGGACAAGATGGGAGTTAATTTTCTTTTTAACATATTAATCATCCTTTCAAGTTGAACTATATTCTAAGTTTTTTAGAATATGTCATTTAGCTTAAATATTCTACGATCATGTGAAAAAAACCTTTATCACAACTAATCTAAGCCTATAAATCTTTGTTATAAGTCTATAAGATTAAACGATAGGATAATATTTCATATAAATTTTAAAAGGTTGCTTTATTAAAACTTAATTATAGCCTATAATTTTTTGTTATATGCTTATAATATTAAAGAATGAGAGGATTAAGCAATAATGGCAGGATAAATATATCACTTGAAGAATAATATATATAGAGTTTTTTAACGTTGATTGAAGAAATCATCATAATCAGACTTGTGAATTTTTTATTTTAAGGGGAGGGCGAGAACTTTGAAAGTTAAGTCGATGTCAAGGAGATCCATGGGTTTGAGAGTTGTCTATCTATTGTTATTAGGGTTTAGCATGACTTTTTTAGTCGGCTGCAATAGCTCATCAACGGTGGGCACCGTTGACAAGGGGCAAGCTCCGTCGCAGGCTAACGTTAACCAGAATGCCACTCAACCGGTCCAAGGCGTCCCCGCCGATATGATACCGTCTACAGCCAACCTATCGGTCGATGATTTGGAAGCAGCTCTAGAGGCTAATAAAGGGTGGCAGTTAATAGACGTACGGGAAGCCAGAGAATATGCCACTGGGCATATCAAGATGGCAATTAATAGACCTTTGGGTAATCTGGAGAAGAATCTTGCCCAGATTAGTAAGGACAAAGAGATTGTCTTAATCGACCTTAACGGTAGCCGCGCACAGTCAGCATACCATCTTCTGGTCAAGAACGGCTATGACCAAACCAAGATCAAAGTCTTAACTGGAGGCATGTTGCAGTGGAGAGGAATCGTCAGCTCAGCGGGCAGTAGCAGTGCTGATACTGATGTTAGTAGTGACTCAAATAATGGTGGTGGCAATGCTGGAGCAGCGAAGCCTGAGGTTCAGGAAATGGTAGGCGGCTGTTAGACTATTTAGGTTTAGAAATTATCAAGGTTATGATGTTGTGATGAGTGGAGGGAAAACTATGAAACGAAGAAATTTCTTAAAGGGTGCACTTTATGGAACAGGCGCTACCATGGCGCTGGTGGGTGGATTCGGTACCTTCAATAAACTGGACTCGCTCAAAGCTGAGGCTACAAGTAAGGAACTTGAAACATCTGTTTTTTCTTCCTGTGAAATGTGTCGAAACCAGTGCCCAATTGCCGTCAAAGTCAAAGACGGGAAAGTCTTTAAAATTGATGGGCATCCGGAGGATGCGGCTTTCGGTGGCTCAATCTGTGCTAGAGGAAATGCCGGTCCGTCCCTGCTTTATGACCCCCAACGGATTAAGAAACCGATGATTCGTACTGGTGAACGAGGAGCAGGCAAATTTAAAGAAGTAAGTTGGGATGAAGCATACACCTATATAGCGGATAAATTATATAACGTCAAGGATCAATACGGCGGGGAAGCAATCGCCTTGGCTAGTCGTAAAGGCCCTCATGATTGGTTTTTCCGGTCGATTGGTAGAGCTTTGGGTTCTCCTAATGTGTTTTCTCATGAGGCAACTTGTCCAATGACTCGTTCCGTAGCCTTAGACACAACCTTTGGGAATGAAGCGATTCAAGCCGATTACGCCAATGCCAAGTATCTTATCTCCATTGGTCGAAACTGGTTTGAGGGAATTCACGTTGCTCAGACCAGAGCTGTTTCTAAAGCGCTAAGCAATGGGGCTAAATTGGTAGTGCTCGATCCCCGTTTTAGTGTTACTGCCTCCAAAGGAGAATGGCTTCCGATTAAAGGCACCACTGATTTGGCCTTTGTCATGGCCATGGCCAATATCATGATTCAGGAAAATCTCTATGATCAAACCTTTATCTCCCAGTACACACAGGGCTTTGAGAAATGGGCCGAAGAGGTTAAGGATAAAACTCCGGAATGGGCAGAGCAAGAGACTGGAATTTCCAAAGACAAAATCATTCAGATAACCAGAGAGTTTGCTGCTGCAAAACCTCAAGCAATCTTAGACTTTGGCTGGCGAACGGCTTATACACCCAATGACTATCAACTGCGCCGGGCAATTATGATCGTCAATATGATGATTGGCAACTTAGAAGTTCCGGGGGGATATTACAAAACTAAACCGGCAAATTTCTTGAAAGATTTCCCTGATCAAGCCGCTTACGCCAAAGGGTTAGGGACTATAAAACAACCGAGTTTCCCCAAGGCTTCCAAAGGGCGAATTGATGGCACAGGTGTCAAAGGCACACCAGGTCAAATCATTCCCGCTTATGATGGGGCTGTGGGTAAAATTGTAGAGAGTATCTTAACTGAAGAGCCATACCCTATCCGGGCCTGGCTTGTCCATCGATTTAATCCCTATATATCGCTCACTGAAAGTCCGAGGGTTTTAGAGGGGTTCAAAAAACTCGACCTTTTGGTAACCTGTGATGTCTATATGACTGACACGGCCTATTTTTCAGATGTCGTGTTACCGGAATGTACCTATTTAGAACGCTCTGAGCCAATATTTGATATGTCGGGCTTAACTCCTAAATATGTGATCAGACAAGCTGTTGTACCCCTTGTTTATCCGGATACAAAACCATACTGGCAGATTTATAAAGAACTTGGTGAAAAGATGGGCATTGGCGACTATTTTGAATTTAAGGATATGGAAGACTTTATGACCCAGCAACTCGCTCCTACGGGTTTAAGCTTAGAGAAAATGAAGGAAATCGGAGTTTGGACTCCCCCAGGGATGAAACCCTTCTATGTTCGAGCCAACGATGCTAAAGCATCCTTAGATAATGTTTTGACAAATCATAGTAAAAAGATTGAAATATTCTCTACAGATGTGGAAGAAGCAACAAAACAAGGTGTTCCGAACTATGTCAGTCATCCTCAACCAGAAGAAGGAAAGTTCCGGTTCGTCCAGGGTAAAGTAGCTGTCCACACCAACGCAGGAACGGCGAATGTCCCAATCTTGAACGAGTTAATGCCCACTAATTCATTGTGGATGAATCCAGTGAGCTGTACAAAACTCGGCTTGAACGATGGAGATAAGATTGTAATTTCTTCTGATAATTATGAGCATAAGGGTATCTTGAAAATGACCGAAGGAATTCGGCCGGATACGGTTTTCTGTTATCACGGCTTTGGACGAATCTCACCCGAACTTAAGAGAGCCTTTGGTAAGGGTATCAATGGTAATCACGTAATCCTTAATGAAATTGGGGAAGTTGGCAACACCGTTACCTCGACCACGTTTGTAACGGTTCGGAAAGCCTAATGGATAAGAGCGTGCTTGCGGAACTATATTTGTCTTTTGCAGCTGTTTTTCACCGACCTAATCAAGAGGTCTCCGATCATTTAGAAGAGTTAGTGGATCTCTGGTCTGAAGTAATTCCGGAAATAGATGAACCGCTTCAGAAATTGAAAGCCTTCTGTCAGCAATTTCCAACCGGGGAAGAGAGGCTCAATGCTTTATGGGAACACTACATTCCACTTTTCGAAACTGGGGCAGTTGAAGCCTCCCCTTATGCCTCTGTTTATAGCGGGGAAGATGGTTTAGTGCTCGGCAAAGAGGCGTTTAATGTTCAACAATTCTATGCAAATTGTGGGTATGTTATGGGAGAAAAAAGTGGAGAACTTCCTGACCATTTAGCGGTTGAATTAGAGTTCTGTGCCTTGCTAGCTAGTGATGGGCAGGCTGAATCATTAATGGAGTTTCTAAAAAAGCATTTAACTCCTTTTTTAGAAAGTATTTTACCAAGAATTAAGGATTCTGATCGCCCGGTTTACTCTGAGGTGGCCACAATTCTTGAAGTCAAACAGTTTAATTCACAGAAAGAGGGTGATTTTGTTGGCTAAAAAGTATACCATGATCATCAACCTTGCCAAGTGTATCGGCTGTCAGGCTTGTACAGTCGCTTGTAAGTTCCAAAATAATGTACCCGATGGAAAGTTCAGAACCAGAACTCCCGCAGATGGGCTAAAGGGGACCTATCCTAATGTTTCGCTGTTTTTTATTAAAGAGGCCTGTCAAATGTGTCAGAAGGCACCCTGTGTTAGTGTTTGTCCGACCAATGCTTCTTATTACAATGAAGACGGAGTGGTCTTAGTCGATGAGGACAAGTGTGTTGGTTGTCTGTACTGTATGACTGCCTGCCCCTATGATGCGCGTTTTCTCAACAAGAAAACAGGTGCTGTGGACAAATGCACCTTCTGTTACGAAACAAAGGTTTCTCAAGGCGAAAAACCAGCTTGTGTTTCAACCTGTGTCGGGAGTGCTTTAATCTTTGGCGACCTTAATGATCCACTTAGTCAAGCCTCTCAGTTCTTGGCAAAGCACAAAGGAGAAGTTCGCAAACCTGAGTTAGGTACTCAGCCGGGTGTTTATTACATTTATGAAGGGGTGGTGAAGTAAGGTGGATGTAATATGGGGTGTTACTGTTAATGAAGTCGCTTGGGGCGGATTGATTGCAGTCTATTTATTCCTGGCCGGGATTGCCTGCGGAGCATTCTTAACGGCTACTTTGACGGACCTTTTCAGCAAAAAGCAGTTTCCAAAGGTAATTCGGTCCGGGGCCTATATTGCTGTCGTCAGTATTATCGTCGGTTTGGGGTTATTAGTTGTTGACTTAGGACGTCCATTGAGTTTTTGGAAACTTCTTCTGAATGTGAATATGGGCTCGGTCATGTCCATCGGCGTCTTTATCGTTTCGGGCTTCACAGCCTTGTCAGTTGTTTATGGGTATCTTGTCTGGTCGAGTGCTGCAGCACAAAAACAGTTAAAGGTTACGTCTGCTAACTCAGAGGTAACCGCTACTTCTGTAGGGAAGGGTCTTCAAGCCTTTCGTAAACCTGTAGCAGTCTTGGGAGTGTTATTTTCGATTGGGACTGCGACCTACACTGGTTTCTTATTATCCGCGGTTACCACCAATAACTTCTGGTACACACCTTTTCTTGGTATTGAGGCGGTTCCATTCTTGCCGATTCTATTTTTAGTGTCTGCTGCTTCGACTGGCTTGGCGGCAACCTTGATTGGAGCGTTTAACTGCGGGGATCTAACAGCCTATAAAAAGGTTGATATGGTTCTAATTATGCTCGAGATAGTTTTAATCTCCATTCTTTATCTATCCGTTGACCCTATTTTCTTTAGTGGAAGTATGGCTGCCCTGTTCTGGTTAGGCGTTGTTGGTGTAGGATTATTAGTACCCTTGTTTTTATCATTCTATGGTATCACAAAGCACAAAAATGTGATTTTACCAGTTTGCGGGATGGTAGTCATTGGGGGATTGAGTTTGCGCTATTTCGTTGTGTATACTGGACAGCTGTTTTAAAGTCTTTTCAGGTTAGCTAATATTATATTCCATTCTTACTTAAACGGGCTTAGAGCTCGTTTTCTTTTAGAATTAAAGGCATGATTTCACTGCAATAAGTAAAAAGTAAAGAGAAAAAGAGGGGTGGACCTTTTGACGATTGATCGGTCACTCTATAGCAGGCGCCAATTCTTAAGCCTGGGGCGAAAAACGTTGTTAGTGCTGGGATTAGGTTGTCTATACCCTGTCAGTCGCTATTTAAGAGCTAAAGAAAACCTGCTAGCCGAGGCCAGAATCGCCAGTAGTGAGATGCCCTTAAATATTAATTGGCAGCGACTTGGCCAAACCCGCTTTTGGCTGCGGCAAGGAAAGGATGAACCGGAAGCGATGTGGGCCAGTTGTACTCATTTGGGGTGTGAGGTGAGCTACGACCCGGAACAGGATCAGTGGCTTTGCCCCTGCCATGGTAGCCGCTTCAACAGGGATGGTCAGCCTTTATCAGGCCCGGCGGCGAGTCCCTTGGTGCGGGCGGAAGTGAAGGAGGAAGACGGTTTTTATCGTTTGCACCAAACAGCAGTATAGAAGGAAAGATGACTGTAGTATTTAGCTGACGCCCAGGCAGCTGGTCTTATATGGTAGACAAAATGAGACAGCAGGCAATTCTGAGTGAGGTGGATAGGGAGAATTCGATGGGAAAGCAAAGAAACAATTCCTTTACGGGACATATTCGTCCCCGCCAAATAAAGGCGGGTGCTCTTCGTTTGAGAGCCACATTCTGTTTAGGCGGGTTTTCCTTTTTGGCCTTTATAGTATTAACGATCACCGGTGTGTTACTCTTGTTCTATTACCAGCCTGGAGATCGGGCTTTTGCTTCGCTAAGTGAGATAGATTCCGTGCTGCCTTACGGGGGATTTACCCGATCCTTACATTTCTGGGCAGGCCAGATGATGGTGATCAGTGTTTTTCTGCATATGGTGCGGGTGGTATGGTCGAGGGCTTATCGCCCTTTACGGGAGCTTAATTGGATTACGGGGGTAGTGCTTTTTGGCTTGACAGTGATCTTAGATTATTCCGGTTATCTGCTTCGTGGGGGGCAAGAAAGCGGGGCCGCGGCAACCGTTGGCCAAGCTCTGTTCACCTCCTTACCCGGGGGGCAAGCTTTGGCAACTGTTTTTTTTGGCCAACCTTCGCCTCTCAACGGCAGTACCTTAAATATGTTTGTCTGGCATGTTTTTATTTTGCCGGGTGCAGCTGGATTTTTGCAGATGTTTCATTTTTGGCGGATCCGGCGAGGCGGAGGGGTTGGACCTTTGTAAGGAAACCTCTGTATTCGGAGAAGAGCTTAGGGTAATAAAAGAGCGCCTTGTGGATGTGAGGTGAGAATACATGGACCCAATAGAAAGCGACGGGCTTCAAATACCAGAAAAAGTTGAGTACAGCGAACGTCAGGAAAAAGTACCCTTGATTGAGTTGCAGGTGAGAGAATACATTGGCACTTTTCTTTGGTTGGGCCTTTTATTTGCGTTAACTGCTGGCCTGAAAGTCCCTTTGGATAGCTCGCCAAAGGCTGCAGGGGTAAGCATATCCAAAGCCCCCTGGGTATTTGGCGCAATCCAATGGTTGTTACAACGGTACCCGGCGTGGCTAAGCGGGTGGGTTCTACCTCTGCTGTCTATGGCAATGCTCTTAACCCTGCCTTGGTGGGGACAAAAAGTGGGCAAGAGGAGGGCTTGGATAATTTTCCTGATCCTGAGTTCGGTTTGGGTAGGATTAACTTTCTTATATATGTTTATGGGGTGAAGGAGGATTTTCCAGCATGACCAAGGGATCGCACTTAATAGTACTTTTGGGGTTAGCAATTATCTTTTGCTTCGCTATGGTTTCCTTAGCGGTCGATTCCTTTCGCTCTTCCCCTTGGCAGGACTGGCAAACAAAATATTATAAAGCGCAGATTGAAGAACTTCAGGGGGCTATGTCTACAGCTCAAGGGGAAGGGGAAGAGCAAGTAAAGAAATTAGAACAGGAAATTACAGAGTGGCAGGTTAAGAAGCCAGCTCTGCAGGAGATACGTTTATCAAACGGTCGCCTTGAACGTTGCACCACTTGTCATATGGGGATTGAAGAAATTTCAGCATCTCATCCCAGGGATAGTCTGGGGTGTACAGTTTGTCACGGTGGGAATGCCTTGTCCGTGGATGAGCAGACTGCCCATGAGGGGATGTATGGCGGGGGACACCCTGGTCAGTTTGAGGTGGCCCGCTTAAGTTGTGGAGGTACTTCGGAAGTTGGACAATGTCATAGTGGAAATCGGCAAGAGGCTGATAATCAGGTGGATTTACTGACCACTGCCTTAATGGCCAGTAAAGGGGGGGAACTCTCTATGACCAGGTATATGCACGGGCTGGACATCCCGCCACGGGTGCTGCTGAAACCTGGGGAGACCGCTGCTGATTTTCCAGCCCCTTTTAACCATCGTGGGGAAGAGCCGAAATTCCAGCAGAACTGTTTGGCCGTTTGCCACCTGACTGGGGGAGAACTACCGGGGCAAGAAGTCCAGGCCAACGGGTGTGAGAGCTGTCATGTGCTAAGTAATTCACAGCACACCTATGAGGGAAAGGATGTTACGATCCCCAAGTCAAAGCCAGGTTATGGGATATCCCACTCTCTGACCGTGCAAATTCCCTACACTCAGTGTAATCAATGTCATAATCAGGGGGATTATAAAGTCGATACGATGGATTTTATTCCTCGCCCTGATATAGAGCGGGTTAAGGCTTCCCCACCCCCGGACAAGGAGAGCTTGGAGACCCGATGGCAGAATGTCTATTCCCCGGGATTGGTCTTTACTAAATGTGAAGTCAATTTGGACTGCATAGACTGCCATACCCGCCAGGAGACCATGGGAGATGGGGAGATGTACTACTCTGAATGGAATGCGTTGAAAATCCAATGTCGGGATTGCCATGGAAGTACGCTTAGTAAGCCTATTGAGTGGAAAATAACGGACAAATCCGACATGGCTTGGGTGGAAGCCCGCATCAATCCAGTCTTTCCCCCTCTCGAAATGGGGGATGTGGTTCTGAAGACGGCCAAGGGCGAGGAATTAGCTTACGTCCGTCAGGAAGATGGTAAATGGTTCAGTTACCGTAAAACGAATGGAGAAAAATATCTAATTCCACAGGTTCTAGACAGTCAATGCCGCCAGGACCCGGATAAACAGTCTTCCGATGATTGCCATAAATGCCATGATGTGTCGAAGGATAAACCTTCCTCGGGGGGAGAGTGAACACGTCAACGAAGGTTAAAGTGATTGAATTCTCAAGTGCTTGGCTATACAATATTAATATATGCTTAATATCCTTAGAAACTTAGAGGATGGTGAAATTAGATTGGATAGTAACCAACTCAAGATCTTTTGCATGGTAACGCGCCAGCAAAGTTTTTCTAAAGCAGCGAAATTGTTGCATATGAGCCAACCGGCCGTTAGCACACACGTTAAAAACTTAGAAGAATTCTACCAAGGGCAATTGTTTGCCCGGACTCCACAGGGGGTGACGCTGACCAAGGCTGGCGAAGTCTTTTATAACTATGCCCAAAAAATCCTTGACCTTCAAGACGAAATGGAACAGCATATCGAAACTGTCTTCAAGCATGAAAACAATCAAGTCGTGGTTGGGGCAAGTACTACCATTGGAAATGTCTCTCTTCCTTGCTCGATCTATTTGTTTAAAGAACAATATCCAGAGGTCGAACTTTGTTTAAATATCGCCAATGCTGAAGAGGTTCTGAGTATGGTTATGTCGGATGTCGTTGATATCGGGGTTGTGGAAGGAGATACAGAGTCTTCTACACTTAAATCCCTGCATGTTACTTCGGACGAATTAGTGCTGATTGTCCCTCCCCAGCATCCCGTTAAAGATGTTATATCCCTGCAAGACTTCTTGAAACATCCGCTAATTATGCGAGAGGACGGATCAGGCACACGAAAGATTTTGGCAACGGCTTTAGCCCGGCATGGCTATTCGGTGAATCAGCTGAACGTGATTACCGAGATGAAGAATATCTATGCCATCAAATCTGCCGTTGAGGCTGGGTTAGGTGGATCGGTTATGCCGTTACTGGCGGTTCGCAAAGAAGCTTACACGGGGACTCTTAAAGTTCTCAGAATTATCGATATGGATATGCCTCTTATCTTTAATATTGTTTATCCGAATAATCGCCCACTTACGACTAAGGCAAAGCTGTTTATTAAATTCCTCACCAATCCTGAAGAAAGCTGTCTGTGTTAACTGTTAGCATAGTACAAATGTAAAGAGACAGCGTGAGCTGTGTCTTTACATTAAATATTTTAGGAGAAGTTTTGACCCTAGCCAAGCTCCCAAAAAGACTGCGATTGCGAAAATCCATCCGGTCAGAGAACTAGAAGCAATTCCGTTCAACAGGGCGCCTACATTGCAACCATAAGCAATTCGTGCTCCGTATCCCATGAGCAGTCCACCGATTAAAGCAGAAAAAAAGAACTTTTTATCACGAATGGGCCGAAAGCGAACCTGCGAAGCGACCAAGGTTGCCCAAAAAGCACCCAGCAACAACCCGAAGTTCAAATAGGTTCCCGAGGCAGCCATTAATTCCTCAAATGTAAAGCCTCGGTCAGTAAGAATACCAAGATTAGTACCGATCCATTCCGCCCAAATTTCAATGTTTAAAGTAACTCCCCATGGTTGACCCCTCACGATTAGCACAAGTATATTGAGCAGACCTAAAATAATCGCCCCTATCCAATAAGCCCAAGGACCATGGATGATTGTCTCTAAAGTCTTTCTCATCGCTTCACACTCTCTCTAATCATGCGTTTTCGTCAGTTCAAGGCGCCATATTCCATTCGCCACTTCTTTCTCTTCAATAATATATCGATTGGCTTTTGCCCAAACGACAATACCCCTTGAGGTACAACTGTGTTCAGTCTCAAGGACCAAAATATCACCGCATTGCATGGACAACAACTTTTTTTTAGCTTTAATCAGGGGAATTGGACACATTTCTCCCCATATATCAAGTGCAAAACGAGTCATAGTCGTTCACCTATTCTCCTAATTGTTTTTTTTGCCACCATCTAGCCAACTGCCATAAGGCGGATAAGGCAATTATCTCCAGAATAAGGGTTGGAACCCAACCAAACATATCCGGCAAGAAGATCCCCGGCCATTCACCAAAGGCGTTTCTCCAGTTTATCACCGATCGCTCTCCTATAACAGAGCCGACAACTAAACCGAAAAAAGCCACTAATTGCATGGCAAAACCTTCCCCAATACGGATTATAATTCCCGTCGAACAGCCGCCAGCCAACACCATTCCTATCCCGAACAACAGACCACCGACAAGGGTATGCACGCCTAAGGGGAAAACATTAAGGCTCAACGGGATATTTCTCTGCTCAGCTCCCCAGGAAACCAGTGCAAAGCCAAGAATACTAATCCCCAAAAGCAACAGAAAGGCTCGAGTGAGTTGGGTCATACCGATTAAGATTGGATCACGCACAGCAGACACAAGACAAAAGCGGGACTTTTGTAAGACAAAACCTAAAGCTATTCCTAGAGTCAGGAGTAGCGTTAGACGGATACTTATTTGAGAAAGAAGAGCAATTAACAAGGTGAGAAATAGAATAAATCCGATGTTCCATTTCCGTTGGGAATGAAAAGTACTATTCTCCATCTAGCTCTCCTCTTCTTATAGTTTAACAATTACTTCAGGATAACACTATCACTTCTTTATTCGACTGTGACCGTAAAATTCCTTTATCAAATAGTCGAAAAGGAGAAAAAACCTTGGATTTAAGAATAGTCCCACGAGTTTCTCTAGCTTAATTTTTGATTATTAACCTATTTCTAGGTGGCTAAGAGACTCTAAAGAATGCATAAAACGGGAAGTAAGAGAAGAACTTAATGTTGACGCACAGGTGGCTAATATCCTTAATATCAAAGAATATTAGGATTGAAGGACTGCTTTACTAAATCGGGGCTTAAAAGATAATTCTGAGCTAACGCTTAGAACTAAAGGATGAGACTATGAAGGAAGTAACAGCAGCAATCATTGTAAAAGATAACCAAGTCTTGATTGCGCAAAGGGCACCTGGGGAAAATTTAGCAGGCAAGTGGGAGTTTCCGGGTGGTAAAACGGAACCCGGAGAGACTCCTCAGGAATGCTTAAAACGAGAAATCAAAGAAGAACTGGATGTTGAGATCGATGTTTCTGAGTTCTTCGGTGAAAGTATCTACGAATATCATAATGGAACCATCAAATTGATGGCCTTTTGGTGCAGGTGGATTTCAGGAGCCTTGACGTTGAAAGTGCACAGCCAGATTGCTTGGGTTAATCACCATGAGTTAGACTTATATGACTTTGCCCAGGCAGATATTCCACTTGTGGAAAAGTTAAAGGCAGTCATGATAGAGAGGTTTTAGCAGCCCGAACTATCATTACCTAATTGGGAAAATGCTTCTAGGAAGTGGCACAGGCGATAAAGGGAGCTTGGGACGACGTGTGCATTTAATTCGGGTTTTAGGAAAACCTAAGCCCAAACTATTAAACTATTAAAAAATCGGAGTAACTTAACATGGACAGATTTCTTGAATTCGATGCTCATCTAATGAATGACGTTAAACCTTCCAACTACTTTAACGGATTGGTAAAAACGGGAATATATGAAGAAGAATACCCTTACACGTTACTAGGTGACTTAATGAAGGTACCACAATCTCCTAAACATCATCCAGAAGGTTCAGTCTGGAACCACACGATGTTAGTTCTTGATAATGCTGGGGAAAGGAAACATCTCAGCCAAAATCCAAAGGTGCTCATGTGGTCGGCTTTGCTCCATGATCTCGGCAAGGCCTCCGCAACGAAGATTACAAAAGGGAGAATAACCTCATATGACCATGATAAATTGGGAGAGAGGCTTGCCGTTAAATTTCTTAAGGATTTCACGGCTGATGACGAGTTTATAACCCAAGTTTCAAAACTGGTCAGGTGGCATATGCAAATACTCTTTGTAACGATGGGGTTGCCTTTTGCTGATGTCGGAAGGATGGTTTCTGAGGTCCCCATCGAGGAGGTAGCACTCCTTGGGTTATGCGATAGGTTAGGAAGAGGAAATATGACCCTAGATAAAAAGCTCGAAGAGGAAAAAAGCATCTTAACTTTTTTAGAGAAGTGCAATAAATATGTAAAGAACAAGAATTCCCTTCATCATTAATGAATTCAACCCACCTGAATGGTGGGTTGAATTCATTTGCGGTCTAGGATTCATTACCTCATCGGTCAGGGCGAGTTACAAATTGATAAAATGAAGGATTCTTAGAAGGAAATCAAAAGGTGTGGAAACTGTCAACAGAGGGTCTGGGATAGGATTGCCTAGGCTAGGGTTGCGGTATCGGCAGGGCATTAGTAACGGAAATAATGGAAGGGATGCGAGCATATGAAACAAAAATTCGTTTGTATAGTATCAAAAGACGGCTATATCGATGTAATTGAAGGTATTAAGCGTAAAACGCTTGTTTTTGGAAGTCATACTTTAATGACGGAATTTAAGTTGGAAGGAGGTTAAACCAGTTGCTACAATCTTATACAAATATTATCATTGCTAATCAAATATACTATAAATTGCCACTGCTTGTGTTATAATATAGTAGAGGTGAATGCAATGGCGAGCAATTTAATAGATATAAGTGAAGCGGCTCATCGGTTAGGGGTAACGATGATTACTCTGCGGCGGTGGGATGCATCAGGTAAACTTAAACCTGTGAGGACCTTTGGAAATCATCGTCGCTACAGGAGTGAAGATATTGAAGCTATTGTTAATTCTGTGGAGGTAGTGCAATCCGTAAAGAAAAACGCGTCTATCTATTGTCGGGTTTCAACTAAAAAACAACAAGAAAGCGGTAATCTTCTGAGGCAGAGGGAACGATTGGTCCAATATTGCATAGATAAGCAGTACACAGTTGTTAATGT
>NZ_JUEE01000239.1:0-43885 GCF_000802135.1 Desulfosporosinus sp. BICA1-9 | reverse complement strand
GATGTCAGCCGATTTAACACCCAGTCACAGAACCATATGCTGGAAGAATCAATGGATTTAAAAAAGCTGCTTAGGATCTGTAAACCGGCACTTGAGAATCAAACACCCATCCGAGCTAAGCTAAAGATCAATAATGTCGACCGAGTTGTCGGCACAATCGTCGGCAGCGAAATTTCCAAGAGATACGGTGAAAAGGGGCTTCCTGAGGATACCATCAAGCTTACCTTTGTAGGATCGGCTGGACAAAGCTTTGGAGCATTTACTCCGAAAGGACTGTCTCTGGAACTGGAAGGGGATGCCAACGACTATTTAGGAAAAGGCCTTTCAGGCGCAAAAGTTGTGGTTTATCCACCGAAGACTTCTGACTTTGAGCCTGAGAAAAATATCCTGATTGGAAATGTCGCCTTCTATGGGGCAACTTCAGGGGAAGCCTATATCAACGGGATAGCAGGGGAAAGATTCTGTGTCAGGAACAGTGGGGTAAAAGCAGTCGTCGAAGGTGTGGGTGACCATGGCTGCGAATATATGACTGGAGGCAAAGTGGTTATCCTCGGTAAAACAGGAAGAAACTTTGCTGCCGGAATGTCTGGCGGGATAGCCTACATTCTGGACTTTGACGAAGTATACTGCAACAAGTCGCTGGTGACACTGGAGAAACTAGAATCTGAAGAAGAAATGAACGAGATTCAGGAAATGATCCAAAAACATGTCGAGTATACCGGCAGTCCTCAGGGCAGGAAAGTTCTTGATAACTGGAAAAGCTATTCACTGAGATTGACTAAGGTCATTCCTAAAGATTACAAACGTATGCTGGAGAACATTGATAAAGCTCACAAGGCTGGCTTAAGCGGTGAAGAGGCTTTAATGGTTGCCTTTAAAGAGAATTTTAAAGATGTTTCCAGGACTTAAGGGTGAGGTGGGACTGAAATGGGAAAAGCGACAGGATTTTTAGAGTATCAAAGAATCAAACCTAAGAAACGATCTCCTGAAGAAAGAATCAAAGACTGGAAGGAGATAAGGTTGCCGCGGGATCCTGAGGTTATACAAACTCAGGGTGCACGCTGCATGGACTGCGGAGTCCCTTTCTGTCACGGCGGTGTGCTGTTAAATGGCATGGCCTCGGGATGCCCTCTGCACAATCTTATTCCGGAGTGGAACGAACTTATCTATAAAGGTCAGTGGGAAGAAGCTTACAAAAGGTTGACCAGAACCAGCCCTTTCCCGGAATTTACGTCCAGAGTCTGCCCTGCACCCTGTGAGGGCGCTTGCACAGAAGGCTATATCATGGAGTCTGTTACCATAAACAGTCTGGAATATGAAATCATCGAGAAAGCCTTTGCTGAAGGGTGGGTTGCGCCCAGGAAGGGTAAAGCCACAGGAAAGAAAATTGCTATCGTCGGTTCCGGCCCTTCCGGATTATCTGCTGCCTATTATTTAAATACAGTAGGGCATGATGTAACTGTCTATGAGAGAAGCGACAGAGTCGGCGGCTTAATGATGTACGGGATTCCCAACATGAAGCTGGAAAAACACATCGTGGAAAGACGCTTCGCACTGTTGAAGGAATCTGGAATCCAATTCGTGCTTAACACAGAGGTAGGCCAAGACATCAGTGCTCAGGAATTGGTGGATCAGTATGATGCGGTTGTGCTTTGCGCCGGTGCAACCAAGGCGCGAGGACTTGATGTTGAAGGAAAAGCCCTTAAAGGGGTTCACTTTGCGGTGGATTTTCTCAAGGCTAATACTAAAAGCCTCTTGGATTCAAATCTTCAGGACGGCAATTTCATTAGCGCCAAAGGCAAGAAGGTCATCATTATTGGTGGAGGGGATACAGGCACGGACTGCGTAGCCACCTCCATACGGCATGGCTGTGAGAGCGTCTACCAATTTGAAATCATGCCTGAACCGCCTGCCGAGAGAAGAGAAGAGTCTAATCCTTGGCCGGAATGGCCTAAGAAACTTACTGTGGATTACGGCCAAGAAGAGGCCATAAGCCTCTATGGCAAGGATCCGAGACACTACCTTATATCCACTCAAAAGTTAGTGGGAAATGAGAACGATGAGGTCACTGAAGTTCATACCGTAGAAATCGCTTGGGTCAAGAACTCCTCTGGAAGAATGGTGCCTCAGGAAGTTCCAGGGAGCGAAAAAGTATGGAAAGCTGACCTTGTGCTTCTGGCTATGGGATTTCTTGGTCCGGAAGATACGATTGCCAATGAGCTTAAGCTGGATAGAGACTCCCGCAGCAATGTGAAAGCGGACTATGAGGTTTTTGAGACTAATGTGGATAAGGTATTCACCGCCGGCGATATGAGGAGAGGTCAGAGTCTCATCGTCTGGGCTCTCCAAGAAGGAAAGCTTGCCGCACGGGAAGTTGATAAATACCTCATGGGTAAAAGTGTCATTAAATAGTTAGGAGATGGCCCCAACCCTGAAAAATGGCGTTGCGGGCCATCTTGTTCATTATTACTATTTATCTTTGCCCAAAACGAGCGAAAGGCACTAGGCTTATCGCTCGTTTTCATGGTTTAATAGATGGATGGACACAGCAAATCTAGTTAAGATGAATGAGGGTGCATGAATGTTTATGTATGTTTTTCCGATAGTACTTATTGTAACATCGAATATTGTTTACAACGTATGCCAAAAATCCACACCTCAAAGTGCTAACCCTTTTTCGGCGTTGCTGATTACTTACTTAACTGCTGCAGTTTTAACCTTAGTGGCATTTCCATTTTATAAAACGGATAAAGGTTTTTTTCAATCCTTTAACGACTTAAATTGGACCAGTTTTGCTCTAGGTGCAACAATAGTGGGCCTTGAATTGGGATATCTGCTGGCGTATAGGGCGGGGTGGAATATCAGTGTGGGGTCCTTAGTCGCAAATATTATTCTTTATTACTTTAGGAGCGAGATACAATGACAGCATCGTACGATAGTGCAAAACATATTGCCCAAGATCAGACTATTTCGACCCGATTACTAAGCTGGTATGGAGTAGAAAAAAGAGATTTGCCATGGCGAAGGACGGGAGAGCCCTATGGGATTTGGGTGTCTGAAGTTATGTTACAACAAACTCAAGTTAAGACGGTCATTCCCTATTATGAACGATTTATCCAGCGCTTTCCCGGCGTGGAACAACTGGGGACGGCCAGCCTGGATGATGTCCTGACGATTTGGAGTGGGCTGGGATACTACTCTCGAGCTCGGCGTATGTGGGAAGGGGCTAATTATCTTCTCAAACAATTGGGTGGAAAAATGCCTAGAAATTATAAAAACCTTCTACAGATTCCGGGGATTGGAGACTATACGGCGGGAGCCATTGCCAGTATTGCTTTCGGGGAGAGAGTAGCTGCTATCGATGGAAATGTAAAGCGAGTAGTTTCTCGTCTTTTAGCCTGGTCGGAGCCAGTGGAAACTGTTCGCAGTTATCGTCACTTTAGAGACCAACTCATGCTATGGCAACCGGCTCTTCAAGCGGGGGACTTTAATCAGGCCTTGATGGAACTAGGGGCGATGGTCTGCACCCCAAAGAAACCGGACTGCGTACGTTGTCCGTTAGCTGAAAGCTGCCAGGGGTATTGGCAAGGGGACTTCCTGCGCTACCCTGTCAAGAAACCCAAGGCTCAGCGCCAAGTGGTGACACGCTTGACCTTTGTGCTGCGCAGAGGGAATACGTGTTATTTGCAGAAACGTCCTTCCAATGGGTTATTGGCCGATCTATGGGAGTTTCCAGGTGTGGAACTAAGTCCTGACCATTTCTGTGAGTTGGACGATAAGCTGCCTGCCTCTGCTCTGGGTAAGTGCTTTGCCCTTTTTCAACAATCCGTACCTGAGCGGACATTTGACAGCTTAGTCAGAGACCAATTCGAGCAAGGTTTAAGATTTGATGGTCCGATCTGGTATACCTTTAGCCACCGACAATGGAAAATGATCTGGGCGATCATCGATCTGCCGGATTGTCCCGATTCGCTCAATCTGCCCGAACCGCTTGAGACTGGACCATCGTGTGCGTTCTCAATGAAAGAATTAGATGGAGAATATAGCTTAGATTCTAGAAAAATAAATCCGCTTGGAGAAAGGGGATGCTGGGTTTCCATAAACGATTTAGGTGGGATCCCTCTTCCAGTGGCATTTACGGCCATTGTTGAGAGATTAACCCCTAGACTAAAGGGCTGAGATTAATTCGATTCAAGTTCTGAGCAAGACGCTTTTAGAGATGTCCATTCTAAATTTAATATTGTATACTTGGCCTGAAACAGTTGAATGTAGGGCAGTCTCTATGTTAGTTTAAATGTATAAAACAATAATGAATAGAGCAAAGGTGCTCATAAGAAATTTGTACTTGAGATAAGTATGAGTTTTTTAGGGGCGTCTTTTTCATTTTCTCAAGTCGTTCAGCTTAAGCAGGACATCGAGTCTTCGGGGGATGGATTGCCCAAATTTTAATAAGTAAGAATTAATCCGATCAGTTGAAAGGAGAGACAAAAATGCTTAGAGAAGGTGAAGTCCGGATTCCGTCCGGTTGTGCGATCAGTGGGATTATCAACCGCAGCGGACAAGTTTTTTCCGGAGAAGATATAATTCAGTCGATTGCTTTGATGCATGACCGTTCCAATGGCTTAGGTGGAGGATTTGCCGCCTATGGTATTTATCCTGAGTATGAGGACTATTATGCTTTTCACTTGTACTTTGAAGGATCGGAAGGAAAAAAACAAACAGAGGATTATCTCAATCACTTTTTCCATGTTGCAGAAAGCGGTGAAATTCCGACCAAGAAAACCCGGGCGATTAAAAACCCTCCCCTAGCTTGGCGTTACTTTGTCCGACCTAAACCAGGTTTTTTGCTGGAAGAGGAAAATGAAGATGAGTTTGTAGTACGCAGTGTGATGCACATCAATTCCGAATGCAAGGGAGCCTTCGTTGTCTCAAGCGGCAAAAATATGGGAGCCTTTAAAGGGGTGGGTTTCCCTGAGGATATCGGAGAGTATTTTTGCTTAGACAAGTATTACGGGTACAGCTGGACAGCGCACGGACGGTTCCCGACCAATACCCCTGGTTGGTGGGGTGGAGCCCACCCCTTCACCCTGCTCGATTGGTCCATCGTGCATAATGGAGAAATTTCATCCTATGGAGCAAATCGACGCTTTTTAGAAATGTACGGCTATAAGTTATCCCTGCAAACCGACACTGAAGCGATTACGTATGCGTTTGACTTTCTAGTTCGAAAACAGAAATTGCCGATGGATGTGGCCATCGCGACCTTAGCGGTGCCGTTTTGGAGAGACATCGAACGGATGATTCCTGAAAAACGAGTTCTTCTTAAAGCTGTGCGTGCTATGTATGGTAATTTATTAATGAATGGTCCTTTCTCCATAATTCTTGGCTCAAGCCAAGGCTTGATCGCACTTAATGATCGACTCAAATTACGATCGATGGTCGCGGCAACCAAAGGGGATTTTCTTTATCTTGCTTCTGAAGAATCTGCCATCCGGGAAGTCTGCCCTCACCCTGAAAAGGTCTGGGCTCCCCGCGGGGGAGAACCAGTGATTGCGACACTCGAGAAGAAGGGAGTACAAGGGTATGGCACTCAGTATGAATACGCCGGAGTTTCTTATTGAACGAACTAAAGATCGCTGCATTAATTGTCAGGTTTGCGTAAGGCAATGTGCGAACGAGGCACATCGTTGGGATGCAGAAGAAGAAAAGGTCGTCTCAGATGACGTCCAGTGTGTGAATTGTCATCGGTGTGTGGTTATGTGTCCCACTCATGCGCTCTTCATTCGGAAATTTCCTCTGGAATTTCGTGAAAATGCGAATTGGACAGCGAACACCATGAAAGCAATCTACAAACAAGCGGAAACCGGTGGGATCTTGCTGACCGGGATGGGGACAGATCGCCCTTATCCGATCTATTGGGACCACTTGCTGCTCAACGCCAGTCAAGTAACGAACCCTTCCATCGATCCACTCCGAGAACCCATGGAATTGAAAACCTTTCTGGGCCGTAAACCCGAGCGGCTTCGAGTGGAAAATGGAAAGCTTGTTGACCCCCTACCTCCTCAGCTAGAGCTCGATTTGCCGATCATGTTCTCGGCCATGTCCTTTGGTTCAGTAAGTCTTAATGTGGCTAAGTCCTTAGCTCAAGCGGCAGAAACCCTAGGGACTTTCTATAACACTGGTGAAGGAGGTCTCCATGAAGACCTCTATAAATTTGGCAAGAATACGATTGTTCAGGTGGCATCCGGTCGTTTTGGGGTTCATTCAGAGTATTTGAATGCGGGTGCAGCCATTGAGATAAAAATTGGGCAGGGAGCTAAACCAGGAATTGGCGGGCATTTACCGGGTGAAAAGGTCGGTGCGGAAGTATCCCGTACTCGGATGATTCCAGAACGCTCGGATGCAATTTCACCGGCACCCCACCATGACATTTACTCTATCGAGGATTTAACTCAACTTATTTACTCCTTAAAGGAAGCAACGAATTATGAGAAGCCAGTTATTGTTAAAATTGCCGCTGTGCATAATGTCTCCGCAATTGCTTCCGGGGTTGCTAGGGCGGGTGCCGATATCATTGCCATTGACGGTTTTCGTGGGGGAACTGGGGCTGCCCCGCTTCGGACTCGGGATTCAGTCGGAATTCCGATTGAACTAGCGTTAGCTGCCGTGGATAGCCGTTTGCGCAATGAAGGGATTCGGAATCAGGTCTCCCTGGTCGTCGGGGGAAGTATCCGGAATAGCGCAGACATTGTTAAGGCCATCGCGCTGGGTGCTGATGCTGTCTATGTAGCCAGTTCGGCTCTTATAGCCCTCGGCTGTCATATGTGCCAGAAATGTTATACTGGAAAATGCAATTGGGGAATTGCTACGCAAAAACCCGAATTAGTCAAACGACTGAATCCTGAGATCGGAGCAGAAAGAGTCACGAATCTTTTAAAAGCTTGGGAACATGAGGTTAAGGAACTCCTCGGTGGCATGGGGATTAATGCTATTGAAAGCTTGCGAGGAAATCGCCTGATGCTTAGGGGAATCGGACTATCAGATCGTGAGTTAAATATTCTGGGGGTCTTAGCAGCTGGTGAATAAAGATATAGTTCGTAAGTACCAGAGGTTGCTAGGCTATTGAGATTATTGAGACAGATAAGATAGCTATGACAATCAAGTAAATTCTAAGCTGGATTTTTTAATAAACTCGTTGAATTGATATTAATAGCGTTGTTTTATTTGAGTAAGTGGGCAGGTAGTTTTGCCTCAGGAGAGAGGAAGTGAGGTTTCGAATGAAACGTGTTTATGCCCGAGAAGAGGTATGTGTGGGCTGTAAACTTTGTGAAGTGTATTGTGCGACGGCCCATTCAGAGTATCCGTCGGACATTGTCAAAGCCTTTTTGAAGCAGAGGACAAAGCCCTTACCGAGAATTCTGGTCGAAGACAATTTAGAAATTTCATTTGCGCTCCAATGTCGACATTGTGATGAAGCACCGTGTACCAAAGCATGTATCAGTGGAGCAATGCAGAAAGATCTGGTTACGGGAATTGTACGCAATGATGAAAGCCGGTGTGTGGGGTGTTGGACCTGTATTCTCGCTTGTCCTTTCGGTGCGATTCGGCGAGATAATCAAGGACACAAAGTAGCTTCAAAATGTGACCTTTGTTCTAACGGTGCAGACGACTCAGATCCAGCGAATGCCTCAAATGTGCCGATTTGCGTTCAGAATTGTCCTAATCGTGCCCTTCAGTTTATGGATAGCGGTATAGAGGGAGGGGAGTAGCATGAATTATGTGATCGTCGGGAACTCGGCCGCAGCAATCGGGGCCGTGGAAGGAATCCGTAGTGTAGACCGAGAAGGAAAAATTTCGCTTTTTTCCAAAGAACCGCATCCGGCCTATTCCCGTCCTCTGATTTCCTATTATCTCTCAGGTAAAGTTACACCGGAGAAGATGTATTATCGAGATCCCGATTTTTATGAACGTCTGCAAGTAGAGGCTCATCTGGGGATCGAGGTTCAAGCCTTAAGGCTTGAAGAAAAGAAGGTCGAACTTCCTACAGGGGAAAAGACGGCGTATGATCGCCTCTTGATTGCAACTGGCGGAAAACCCATTAGCCCCCCTATCCCGGGCAGAGAGTACTCTGGAGTGTCAACCTTTTTGACTTGGGACGATGTGAAGGAGTTGGGAAAAGAACTCTTTCCGGGAATCAAAGTGGTGGTCATTGGGGCGGGCCTCATTGGCCTCAAAGCCACTGAGGCCTTGGTTAAGCGAGAAGCGAATGTGACAGTCGCTGAACTCTCGAATCGCATTTTAAGTGCCATTCTTGATGAAGACTCGGCTCAAATCGTCCAGAATCATCTTGAAGAACAAGGCGTAAAGTTTCAATTAAATAATACGGTGGCCGAGATTTTAGGTCAGAAGGGCAAGGTAACTGGAGTTCGCCTGCAGAATGGAGAAAATATAGAGTGTGATCGGGTAATCCTAGCTATCGGAGTCAGACCAAATCTGGATCTTGTCCGGGATACCGAAATCAAGCTAAATCAAGGTATCCTGATTAATCCGCAGATGGCAACGAGTGTTAGCGATGTCTATGCAGCCGGCGATGTCTCAGAAGGATATGACAAGATCTGTCAGGAGAACCGTGTCTTACCGATTCTGCCGAATGCCTATAAGCAAGGATTTAATGCAGGAGTGAACATGGCTGGAGGAAGCTCCGCATACCTAGGCGGATTCGCCATGAACGCCATCGGATTTTTTGACCTGCCCATGCTCACTGCAGGTATTATTAAACCTAATGCTCCCGATTTTCAAGAATATATCCAACAAGATCAGGCCAAGCAAAGTTATAAAAAAATTGTTTTGCGGGCCGGAAAACTGGTGGGGTATATTGCCTTAAATAGCGTGGATCGGGCAGGAATTCTTACGGGACTCATGGACCAAGAAGTCGATGTGACCCCTTTTCGAGAGCATCTCTTGCAAGAGGATTTTGGCTATATTCATTTTCCCAAAGAACTACGCAGTCAAAGACTTACCCTAAGGAAGTGAAACGGATGATTGTAATCAATGCCAAAGGACTCTATTATCGACAATTGAACAGCAAGATTCGTGAGGAACTTGCTACTGGCTCTGAAGAAATCGTGGTTAAAAACGTGAATGGGCAACGCTATATTGGAGATGGAATCACAGGCCAGGCACGTTTAACGCTTAAAGGAACCCCTGGAAATGATATGGCAGCCTTTATGAATGGCTTAGAGTTATTTGTTGAAGGAAATACTCAAGACAGTATCGGGAATACTATGAATGATGGGAAAATTGTGGTTCATGGAAGTGCAGGTGATACTGTCGGTTATGCCATGCGGGGTGGAGAGATTTATATTCGGGAGAATGGTGGATACCGGGTCGGAATTCATATGAAGGAATACCAAGCAAAGATTCCGGCGATTGTTTTGGGAGGGAAAGTAGGAGATTTCTTAGGGGAATACATGGCCGGTGGGGTTATTGTCGTCCTCGGTCTAGGCCTGGAAGACGATGAAGAAATAGTAGGTTCCTATTGCGGGACGGGGATGCATGGTGGAGTTATGTATATTCGAGGGGAAGTGGAAGACTATAAACTGGGCAAAGAAGTCAAAGTAGTAGAACTTTCTGAGCAAGATCAAGAACAGCTTAAGCGCTATGTTAAAGATTATGTTAAATATTTTGGCGGAAATTATGAGCAGATTATAGCCAAAAGATTTTCCAAGTTGATTCCTTATAATAAAAGACCCTATGGCAATCTTTATTGTGGCTGGTAAGCATTTTTTATGAACTATGGCTACAAACAGCCTTATTTGAGATATAATAAGGCTAATAAAAGAGAATTAGTTCATATTTTTACTTGAGAAAGGAGAGCATCTGAATTGCATTTTTCAAAAGAAGATTGTCTTAAGTTTGTGAAAGAAAATGATGTTCGGTTTATACGCCTACAGTTTACAGATATTTATGGCAGTATGAAGAACATTGCGATTACGGATAAACAATTTGCACACGCTTTCGAAAACGGAGTTATGTTTGATGGCTCAGCCGTGGCAGGATTCTCTGGTATCGAATCATCCGATATGTTTCTTTTTCCAGATCCAGCTACCTTCTCCATCATTCCGTGGAGGCCGCAACAAGGTAAGGTCGCGAGAATCATTTGCGATATCAAGAACCATGACGGTATGCAGTTTGAAGGAGATCCCCGCTATATTCTTAAACGAACCTTGAAGAAAGCGCAAGACTTAGGCTATACATTTCAAGTTGGTCCCGAATGCGAGTTTTTTCTGTTTTACAACGATGACGAAGGGCAGCCAACCACGATTACCCATGACTCGGCCAGTTATTGTGATCTAGCCCCGATCGATCTAGGGGAAAATACTCGTCGTGAAATTTGTATGGTCTTAGAGGAAATGGGGTTCGAAATCGAAACGTCGCATCATGAAACAGCGGCAGGGCAACATGAAATCGATTTTAAGTATACGGATGCTCTCACAGCGGCTGACAACATCATGACCTTTAAAATGGTGGTTAAGATTATTGCTCAGCGCAACGGTCTTCATGCAACCTTTATGCCCAAACCACTTCCTAACGTCAATGGTTCGGGAATGCATATTAATATGTCCTTAACCAAAAACGGAATCAACCTCTTTAATGGGGGTGAAACTAAAAACGATATTTCTGAAACGGCTAAGTATTTTACGGCAGGGTTGTTAAATCATATTAAAGGGATTACGGCCATCGCCAATCCCCTTGTCAATTCCTACAAACGACTACAACCAGGTTATGAAGCTCCAGTGCATATCGCCTGGTCTCACATGAACCGAAGTCCCTTGCTGCGAGTTCCGGCACCTCGGGGAGAAAGGACAAGACTGGAACTTCGAAGTCCTGATCCTACCTGTAATCCTTATTTGACCTTAGCAGTGGTGTTAGAGGCGGGACTGGATGGTTTAAACAATCGCTTGCCACTGGTCGATCCAGTTAAAGTGAATATTTATAACTTGCCCCCTGAACAGGAGAAAGATCTTAAACTCGAACGGTTACCCTCTAACCTCTTGTTCGCCCTTGAAGAGATGAAGAAAGATCCGCTGATTCAGTCGACACTTGGTGCACATACGTTTAACAAATATTTAGCTGCCAAGACTTTGGAATGGGAAGCCTACGATAACTCAGTCCATGCATGGGAGATTGAAAAGTATCTAAAACCTTATTAACGGTCGGTTTACGAAGATAGAAAGTATATGTTTTGGGTGGCATAAGTGCAACTAGGTGGCCGCCTTAGCTAACGCATAGGGCCAACTAAGTTTTCTTTACCCTGCTCAAAGGGGTGATTGTAGTGAGTGCGGGGAGTGTATTAATCGTTTGTGGAAAAGCTGATATGGCGAGCAGTATGCAAGCCATGCTGATAAAAGAAGGTTTTTATCCGGTAAGTTGCGCTCATTCTGCTAATGAAGCGCGCAGAAGTATTATTAACACTGTATTAGATTTAGTAATTATTAGCACTCCACTACCCGATGAACAAGGAACGGATTTGGTCTTCGATGCCCACGATAAAACATCCGCTGGCATAGTGGTGATCGCAAGACCGGATCAGCTGCTCGATATGCAATGTAGTCTCGAAAAGATAGGTGCCCTGATTCTGCCTAAGCCTATTAATCGCTTAACCTTGCTTCAAACTGCTCGGTTTGCACTATCTGTACGAAATTCGATGACTCAATTAATCAATGAGCGAGACAGATTAAAGAAGCGGATCGATGAGAGCAAGATCCTGGAACAAGCCAAATGGATCCTCGTAGAAAAGTTAAATATGAGCGAGCCCCAGGCCTTTCGTCTCATTCAGAAGAGGGCCATGGATTTGCGACTTTCTCAAGCTCTGGTCGCTGAAGAGATAATAAAGAAGTATGAATAAAAAGGGATACCTAGTTCATCAAAACTAGGTATCCCTTTGGCTTTATATAATAGAAATTATTAGGATTTCGCAAGAGGATGTCATCACTCATCAAAAAAGTCTCACTTAAAAAAGCATTGAATCTCTTGTTTTGTGATATCTGAAATCATGACTAAGCTTCGTTTGCCTGGTTCGAGGTCATATACCTTCACAGCGTCTCTAAGATCGAACTTTCCTGTTCCTTTAACAAGAGATTTTTGAGTGAATTTTTCTAGTAAGTCTACCTGATAAATTGCATCTTGCTTTTCGGGAAAAAGGGCCAGATAAAATATCTCGCTTTCGATCATATCCTGAAAGAAATGGGTGCCAAAGGATACATCGGGAAGGAAGCCAGTGTGACGGTAGCCGATCTCTCCCAAGATCGAAATATGATTCAATTCCGCAAAAGCAACGGGGACTCCTAAAGATGGAATTCGCGATCCCCATCTTCCTGGACCGAGAAGAAGGGTTGTGGTGGTCTTTTTGTGGATTTGCTTATTAAGCCTGCCCACGGTTCTAGCAACTTCGTATTTTTCCGACTGGCTGAGTAGGTTATAAGCGTAGGGGTCCACAACAATGACTTTATGAATTGTTGTGCAAATATTACCACCCATGAAGTGTCCCTTGCTTTTAAACAGGATTTGGTTCGCTGGAATTTCTTGAGGGAATTCAACGCGTTCCCTAAACCCTTGGACCTGTAAGGGCCTACATTGTAAGAGGTTAATGAGATACTGGCCATTGTTTCGGAAGTTCAGCGTGAATTCAATATCTATAGGATGGCAATAGGCCGCTTCAAGAGTTTTAAGAAGCTTCGAGAAGGTTGGCGCAAAATCGGTGTCAGCAAATAATGGGTTGAAACTAAAAACCCAAGACTCTTTGCGCTTCAGGCCGAGTTGTTTCATTCTTTGTTCTGTTTCTAGATCACGCTCAGCAATTGTCGTTTGATGTAAGTCGATATCTTGATCCATCAGACTTTGAATAGAAAGGCATTCTTGACGGTTTTGACGGATGTTCAAGACGTCCATCTTTTGTTGGGAATAGGCCTTGAAACTCTGAAGTCTATCATAAGGCATAGATTGGGGTCGATCTAAAGCCGCAATTCTAGCATAATCTCCTTCAAGCCGATTCACGGCTCTTGTCCCCAGGCCAAGCACAAGCCGTATCATACCGGCGTTAGGATTCATCTGAGTATCCCAAACATAGGCGTTGTGAGAAAAACCCACCCCTGCAAGATCAGGAAAAAAATAGTCTTGCTTATTTGATCCAGACACCCTTTGGACAAGCAGGGCCATTTGCTCTTCAGTATTGGTTAGACCATGTTTTTCCCGATAAGCAAGTGCTTCTTCGCTTAAGGTACTGGCAAAGACTTCTCGAACAGCCTCAGTGAAGTGATGGTATCGTTCGTCAAGGGTACCTTGATTGATACAGAAGACACTTTCGTATTTACCAGGAAAGGCATTTCCAAAGCCATCTTCTAGAAGGCTACTGGAACGGACAATAATCGGGGACTGACCGAAATATTCAAGCATTCTAAGAAATTTATTTTTTATCGTATCGTTAAACTGTCCCTGGAGAATTTTATCGCGCAGATAAGAGGCTTTTTCATAATATCGTTCACGTGTTCGTCGTTGTTCCAGCTTGAGTTTCCATAATTGATTATCAACAAGAAAAGAGTAAAACACATCTGAGCCAATATAAAATGAATCATGAGGTTCAAGGAGGCCTTTCCATGTTTTAGAGGCTTGGATTAGAATTTTTCGCGCTAGAAGCATTCCGATGGCTTTACCGCCGATAAAGCCCGAGCCGATCAAGCGTGACTTTGTGGACAAGATATCCTGAAGAGAAAAATGTTCATAGATTAGTTCAAGAATTCTCTCGTCACGGGTTAGAAATATCCTTGCTAGTTGCTGAATGCGCTCTTTCACTTGAGCTGAAGTTGAAGAGGAGGAAGAAAGGAGTTCGGCAGCCTTTAAAAATAAACGATCCCAGTAATCGAGATCACGCTCAGGATTTTCATCATCCTCTCCGAGCTGAGAATAGAGAGCAGCCACATCTCCACTGCTGGTTATGGGTGCAAATTGACTTTCATGGATAGAATGGGGAAGGAATAGGGTTGGAGTATAGCGATTCCAAACTTTTAATGGGTGAATGTAGGTCGTGGCATCGACTTGGAAAACATCGAACAAGACCTGAGTCGTATCACGAATCACAGCCGTGGTATGGAAGGAATTGTGGTTTTTGAAGGTCGCGAAATAAGCGATGGTATTCAACTCATAGAGATAAGGACAGGTTACCTTAAAGAAATTTCCGATCATCGAATCGGTGGCCCAACGATCTAAAAGCTCAGATAAACAGTCGAAAATATAGAAAACATCTCGTCCTTCACGCGTAATTTTTTCATGAATTTGGGCACAAAACTCTTCAAATCCGTTCTCAGCATTGACCGGAAAAATCTCAACTTCATTGGTATTCTTAATAAGTGGATCGTGTCGAGTAAAATTGATATAGATAATCTTTCTGGGTGGATCTGAATTCTTTTCAATAAAAGCATTGACGAATCTCTGATATACTTCAATCTCCCTAACCTGAAAAACGACATTATCTCCCATCCTCAGATGCTGGATCACGTCATCCAATCTAGCAAAGCCAGTGCTCACTATTTGGGGGTTTTCCATAGTCAGATACCTCCTCGTAATTAATGGAAGGACTTCCTAATAGGAGAGATAGAAAACTGGTTAGCGCCTAGCGCTGGCCATGACCAGAAGTATACAACTGTAAAATTATACTTTCTGCTCTGGAAATAGCCCAGTTGAATTCATCAGTTGTGCCGCTTAGCGTTATCGGAGTTTCAAAAAATAAATCAAAAACGGCGCTATAGAAAGACTCGTTCGTTTTCGAGTAATTTCCAAAGCGCCGTTGCTTTCTTATAATCGCTAAAGTGCGAGGTTTATATTGATTATAGTTATAATGTATCGCAAGAATAACCTCCAATGCAATAGATATTCAAAAAAATTAGGCAAACAGAAATTTAATCAGGTAGTCCAAAAAGTCTAAGGCGAGCATTACGACCATAACAACCATTACGATCAGATACCCGCTTGCTATATCAAGGTCTTAGATCAGGAGATCAAACAATTCCTGGTTCTCGTTGATAACCGTATATTGAATTCCCTTTTTGTCCATAAGGTCTTATGAAGCTTCTTTTCTATGACAAGAACTCTTACGTTTTCGGTTATAACGGAGATGTTTTTAAAAAATTAGTTGAGTATTGGATATCTCTGGTTACTGACTTTGACGGAGACCTAATAAAAAAACCCTATAGGGTTGACTTTTATTATTTGTCTACTCTATAGGGTAAATATTAAATTTAATAGAGTTTTTTACTTAAAATCGTGCAGTTCCTTAACTAGTAAACCATTACTTATCCGCCACGGTCTGACTCATAGGGTAATGTTATGGTATTCAGAGTTTGAGAAGGTTCAGTAACCTGACCTGTAGGCTCCAAGATCACTTTATACACGTACTCTGATGTCATCGCGGCCAGACAGCCTCCATATGAAACATTAAACTCAATTTTATCGCCTACTGAATAATTACTTTTAGCTTCAGTAACATCTAATATCAGATGGTCACTACTGGCACCTAAAATCACGATAGATTTATCATAAGGTATAATGTTTTTTGGATCTATGTCTTGCTTACCTATGGCACAAATAGCTCTTTTTCTAATACCATTATCTTCAAAAACGAGCTTATTTCCGAATGAATCTAATCCAATTTCACCAATCGGTAAAGAAGGCTTATTCTTTATTTCAATTACCTCAACTATTAATTTGAACGAATCATAATAGAGGCCGTCAATAGGGTCATCATTTAAGCCGATTCCTAGTGAGATCGAAGCACCAAGTCTAAGTTGATTAACTTCCAAAGGCAGAAGATCATCTTTAAACAAGCTCTACTAGCGCCTTAGCTATTTTTTCATTGCCACAAAACACCTTAGTTACTCCAGTCGCAGTTATTCCCTTTTTTTTACATTCGTCAACCAGTTTAGAAGCATTCAATCTAATCTTATTAACATCTACTTCTATTCTTGGATATGTCATTTACTGATAATCGTTTTGGCAACTGTTATTGGCTCATTTTCTGGCTTAAGCTTTTCCATGGTGAAACCAGTGTAACCATAGATGACTGATATAACAGGTGATAATAAATTCAAGAAGGCATAAGGAATATAGGCAAACGGACTAACGCCTAAAGTGGCGAACATGAACGCACCACATGAATTCCAGGGAATTAAAGGTGATGTCATTGTTCCAGCGTCCTCTATTATCCGAGAGAGGTTTTTAGGATGTAGGTTTTTCGCCTTAAACGCAGGAGAATACATCTTACCTGTAAGAACAATAGACAAGTACTGGTCAGCTGCCAGCAAGTTTACAGCAATAGCAGTTAAGACGGTGCTTAGTACCAGCGAACCGGTTGACTTAGCAAATGTCAATATTTTTTCAACAATAGCTTCCAGCATTCCCGTTTTTTCCATGATCCCGCCCAAGGTTAAGGCAATCATGACTAAAGAAATTGTCCACAGCATTGAGTCGAGACCGCCTCTGGAAAGTAACTCGTCTACAAACTCTACGCCTGTTTCAGCAGCAAAACCATAATGTAAAGTTTCAACTATACTTGCCAAGCTTGCCCCTTGGAATATAACTGCAAAAATACAACCAAATACTATTCCGCCAATTAGCCCAGGAATTGCAGGAATTTTGAAATAAACCATTAAAATTACTAATAGAGCAGGAAGTAATAGAATAGGGTGAATATAAAAGGAGTCATTTAAGGTAGCAAGAACCGTGCTAATGTTGTCAGTAGCTGCTGTGCCTGAAGCGTACTTGACTCCTAAAATTGCATATAAGATTAAGGCAATTATCCACCCAGGCAAAGTAGTATAGACCATATGACGAATATGGTCGAATAAGTCAGTACCGGTAACAGCGGGAGCCATGTTAGTAGTATCTGATAGAGGTGACATCTTATCGCCAAAATAGGCGCCTGATACAACGGCACCAGCTACCATTGGCAGAGGAATCCCCATTGCTTGTCCAATCCCGATTGCAGCCACGCCTATGGTACCAGCTGTAGACCAGGAGCTGCCGATAGCCAAGGAAGTGAGACTGGCTATCATACAGACTGCAACTAAAAATATTGAAGGTTTTAGAATTAAAAGACCGTAATATATCATTGAGGGTACTACCCCGCCAATAATCCATGAACCTATAACCATTCCAATAATCATTAAAATGATCATTGCTTTTAAACCAGAAGTAATTCCCGTAGTTATGCCCTCTTCGATCTCATTCCATTTCTTCCCTGTTCTTAGTCCCATTAGCCCTGCAAAAACGGCAGACAGCACCAGGGGAATCTGTGGATCACCTTCCAGAACCTTAATAGTGTACAGCAATGATGACATTAGAACGATTACTACAAGAATAGCCTCCCAAAAATATGGTTTTCGCCTTTCCTTAGCCAAAACAATTCCCCCAATTATTTTTTATTTATTGCGAAAAGTTTAATTTTTATAATTTTCGCAAAGTTCACTATTGAAAAATCATTACTTATTATATAAAATTACTTGCATTATTAAAAAATAAATCAACTGAGCTGATAATCCCAGATTCAGCCAGGATTTCCATGGCTAGGTTTTCGATGTTGTGGAGAAACGTTCATATGTCATCCTTTCTTTACTTATTGAATGCTTTGAATGAAAGATTAATTTCCTATTCTACATTCTAATTTCTGAATAATGCAAAAGTTATGCCAGAAGCATAAGGCCGTTTAATGATTCTACCAATATTGTATCAATTCATCGTTAAATAGCGTTACTGAATGGGCAAACTCAGCAAGTCCTTGGGTGATTATTAAGTAAAAAGAAAATCGACAAGAAGGAAAACCATTTTCTCTCCCGAATATTCCAGTATGATATGCAAAAAAATTTGCAGATGGAGAAATAATATGAATGAAGTCAGCCTAGCGATAATTTTAGACCAACTAGATGAAGGAGTGCATGTTGTCGACCTTCAGGGAAACACCATATACTATAATAAGGCCATAGGGCGCATGGAAGGTTTAGCGCCAAAGGATGTTTTAGGGCAAAGTTTATTACGGTATTTTCCTTCCTTGTCCAAGGAAACCAGTACACTTTGGCAAGTTTTACAGACCCGTAAACCCTTAGTACAAGTTAGTCAGACGTATCTCAGTCCTCGTGGAGAGAAGATAACGAGTGTAAATAATACATTCCCGTTATATATAGAAGGAGAGTTTGTGGGAGCGTTTGAGGTGTCTAAGGACTTAAGCCGGGTGGTCCGCTTAACGGAGCAAGTGGTTCAGCTCCAGAGTGAACTCCACCCACCCTTACCCAATAAGGCTAGCAAGGGATCACTTTTCTATACTTTTAATGATATTATGACTCAGAGCGAAGCCATGCTCGAATTATTGAAAAAGGCGAAACGAGCGGCGAATACTGGAGTGAGTGTATTAATTACGGGAGAAACAGGGACTGGCAAAGAAATGGTTGCCCAGAGTATTCATACCTATGGTTCACGTGCTCGTGGACCGTTTATTGCTCAGAACTGTGCCGCATTGCCAGAGAGCTTACTAGAAGGGATTTTATTCGGTACGGTACGAGGAAGCTTTACTGGGGCCATGGATCGTCCAGGCCTGTTCGAACAGGCTCAGGGAGGGACCATTTTATTAGATGAGATTGATTCTATGGGGCTAAACCTACAGGCAAAATTACTGCGGGTTTTACAAGAAGGAAGAGTTCGTCGCTTGGGGGACGTGCGGGAAAAAGTAATTGATGTTCGAATTTTGGCAACCACAAATCAGCCCACTGAAGAGAGCATACTTCAAGGTCGAATTCGGCCAGACCTCTATTATCGGATTAATGTTTTGGAAATCGCTCTCCCTCCCTTGAGGGAACGTCAGGAAGATATCGAACTTTTAGCTCATCATTTTCTAAAGCAAATGGCAAATAAACATCAGCGAAGCATTCCAACGATTAATTCTGATGTTCTTCTCACCCTGAAAAAGCATGACTGGCCTGGTAATGTGAGAGAGCTTGCACATATTGTCGAAGGGGGGCTGGTAACATCAGATCAGGTATTTAGTATTAACGAGTTGCCGAATTATTTGCAAACGAAAGCTCCAACTCAAAAGCAGCAGAGAGACTTGGAGGAACTAGCGGCCTTGCCCCTTCAGGAAAGTCTTCATCTATTAGAAGTGAGCTTGATTCGGGCGGCTTTGGGTAAGACCCAAGGGAATTTAACCCAAGCTGCTAAACAATTAGGGATTTCACGCCAATTACTTCAATATAAGTTACGAAATTTGAAACAGTAAGGATGTTTAATAAAAGCAAGATATTTTGCAGGAGGGCAAAATATCTTGCTTTTTTAACATGTTTATCAATGAAAAAGTGGTTGTTCTTGAGATAAGGCACAATAATTATTCATGGATAGCAGGGCTGGTTTATGGCATAACTTTTGCATTAATAAGAACAATGTAAGAAATTTGCAACAACTTTGGCTGATAAAGGTGAGGAGGGTTCAATATGTCTGAAATACGTGTGATTCAATGGGGTTTGGGTGCCATGGGGAGTGGAATGGCTCGCTTAATGGAGTCTAAAACTGGGCTCAAGATCGTCGGTGCCTATGATCAAGATCCACAGAAGATTGGGCGGGATTTGGGAGATTTTTTAGGGGGAGCAGAGAATGGCGTTAGGATTCAACAGCCACCCAATGTGGGAGAGATGAGTTTAGAAAAAGCAGATCTTGTCGTCCTGGCAACATCCTCCTTTACGAAGGATGTTGCTCCCCAAATTGAGATAGCCCTCAAACATTCCTTAAATGTGATTAGCATTGCGGAGGAAATGGCTTACCCATGGGCCCAAGAACCTGAGCTAGCGAAACATATTGATAGTTTGGCGAAAGAGTATGGGGTAAGCGTCCTAGGAACGGGGATTAATCCGGGATTTGTTCTGGATACTTTAATATTAGCCATGACGGGACCCTGTCTAGAGGTTGATCATATTAAAGCTACTCGAATTAATGATCTTTCTCCATTTGGTCCTACGGTTATGCAGACTCAGGGCGTGGGAGTGAGCGTTGAAGCGTTTGAAGCGGGGTTGCAAAGCGGAGAGATTGTCGGACATGTTGGGTTTAAGGAATCAATTCATCTCTTAGCAAAAACACTGGGCTGGAAATTGGATAGAATTGAAGAAACTCGATTTCCGATTATTTCAAAGGTGTACAGGGAAACTGAGCATGTGAAAGTTGAACCTGGTCATGTGGCGGGGTGCAAACATTCTGCGATAGGGTATGTTGATGGAGTTCCTAAGATCGAATTAATTCATCCACAGCAGGTTTTGCCTCAGCTGGAAGGGATTGAGACGGGAGATTATATCGACATCAGCGGACAGCCGGATATTCATTTAGTGCTTAAACCGGAAATCCCGGGCGGTCTTGGAACCATGGCGATGGCAGTGAACATGATTCCCCAAGTTTTAGCGGCTCGCCCAGGACTTTTAAGCATGGCGGAATTACCAGTTCCAGCCGCTCTGATGGGAGACGTTAGGGCGCTTCTGACCTGGCGAAAGGGGGAGTAAACAAATGAGTTCAGATTATAAAAGCACCCTAGAAGAGCACGGAGTGAGTGGAGACTGGGTCGAAATTTGGAACGTGATTATGGAACCGGGAAAACGGGCTCCTCAAGTTCCAGAGGATACACAAAAGGTTCCCTTAGAGATGCGTTTGCGGGGCTTTCTCGTCAATGAGCAAGCAAAACTTGGCGAGATGGTCTCTGTTCGCACTCGTATTGGGCGAGTGGTGGACGGGAAATTGGTCTCGCTTCATCCCCGGTATAACCATTCGTTCGGAGAACCGCAAAAGGTGCTTTTAGATATTGGGCAAGAACTACGGACCTTTCTGAAGAAAGGGAGGGTTGGAGATGAGTAAACCGTTGGACCAGTCTTATGAGGCAGTTATAGCTCGTAAGGGAGAGATCATGCGAAAGGCCATCGGGATTGATTATGCCGTTTTTGAATATGGCAAGTTAGGTTTTGATTATGAAGGAATGATGGGCTCGGTGGCTTACTCTTTGGAGGAAACAAGCCGCATTCAACGAGCAACAGGGGTAGGGAACACGCCTCTGTTAGAGCTTCGCCAGCTTACAAACTTGGCTCGTCGAGTCGCTCCTCAGGGGAAAGGCGCGAGAATTTTCGTCAAAGATGAAGCTGCTAATCCTTCGGGTAGTTTTAAAGCACGCAGAGCTGCTTTATCAGTTTATGAAGCGAAAAAACGTGGGTATGCTGGTGTGATCGCAGCTACTTCCGGAAACTATGGTGCTGCGGTTGCTTCCCAAGCAGCGATGCTTGGAATTCCTTGTTTAATTGTTCAGGAAGCTTTTGATTCCCGAGGACAGGGACAACCGGAAATCATTGAAAAGAGTCGGGCGTGTGAGGCTTATGGGGCAGAGGTTCTTCAGCTGTCGGTTGGACCGGAGCTTTTTTATATTTTTTTGCAATTGTTAGAAGAAACCGGGTTTTTCAATGCTTCTCTCTATACACCGTTTGGGATTGCGGGCGTGGAAACCTTAGGATATGAAATGGTGGAGCAAACCCGTCAGTTAACTGGTAAAGATCCAGATGCTGTGGTCATCACCCATGCTGGTGGAGGGAATGTCACGGGTACGGCGCGAGGGTTAAAGAAAGCTGCTTGTTCGGCCCAGATCATCGGGGCGAGTATTGACCTTAAAGGGTTGCATATGGCTAGTGATCAGGATTTTAACCGCAAATCGTTTACGACAGGGCATACTGGGTTTGGCATCCCCTTTGCTGTCTGGCCAGATCGTTCGGATGTTCCCCGCAATGCTGCTCGGCCGTTGCGCTATTTAGATCGCTATATCACTGTGACCCAGGGGGAAGCATTCTATATTACGGAAGCCCTGGCTCAGCTGGAAGGCTTGGAACGTGGCCCAGCTGGAAATACGTCATTAGCGGCTGCTTTTGCATTGGCACAGGAAATGAGAGAGGATCAAGTCATTGTCGTTCAGGAGACTGAGTATACCGGTGCTGGTAAACATCCTCAAGCTCAGTTGACGTTTGCTAAAGAAAATGGAATTGAAGTGCGGCGTGGGGATCCGAGAGAGAGCATTCCTGGGAAAAGTATTATTATACCAACCCATCCAGCCCAAATTCAGATAAAAGATATTGAGCTGGATCATATACGACTTAGCTACTTGAAAAATGTGATGGGCGAAATACCGTATTCTAGCCTACTAGAGAAGGACCGGGAATACTTGGAGGCTGAAACGCGCTGGGGTCAAACACGAATCAGGGAAGCCTTAAATGTTTAAGAAGGAGAGTTAAGCAATGGGTATACAACGAAAGGACGACTACGAAGCACGGCGTGGACATCTCGCGGAACTCAGTGAAATAGAATTAGAAGAACGTTTTTGGCAGTTAGCCAATCAAGTCGTAGATCCTTTGCTGGAATTAGCCCGCACCCATACGACCCCCTCTATTGAGCGCTCTGTGCTCTTGAGGATGGGCTTGAATAGCCTTACGGCTAAGGCGATCGTGGAAAAGGCCTTACTGAACGGAGTGCTTGAACATGGAGCAGGTCATTGTGTCTGGCGTTATGCGGAAATATTTGGCTTAGAGATCCCTCAAGCTGTTGAAAGGTTAGCTCGTGGAGAAGGCTGGAAGGAAATCAAAGTGCTTTTTGGAGAGGGGAAAGATAATGCCTGATTATATTCTTGATCCGCACATTAGAATGAATATTGAGAAAATCATGGAGAATCTGGAAGACTATCGACCGAGACGGAGGGGATGGACTTGGCGTAAATTGATACCTCATCAGGAGTTAGGACCCTTTACGTATTCTCAGACCTCCGAAGGTTTAAAAGCCAGCCAGCCTCTTCCAGCCGCGGGTTTCTTTGGTGGAATTGATCCTCAACCAGAATGCACATTGACTTCGGAGATTGCTTCTGGGCGATTTGAAGATGATTTAAGACGAATGAGGATGGCAGCTTATCATGGTGCCGATCACATTATGGTCATTCGAACCGCTGGGCAAAGCCATTATGATGGCTTGCTTGAAGGAACGCCGGAAGGGATTGGGGGGGTTCCGATTAGCCGGAAACAACTGCGGGCAACACGTAAAGCGTTGGATATGATTGAGGATGAAGTGGGTCGGGAGATTAATTTGCATTCTTATGTTAGTGGTGTGGCTGGGCCAGAGGTCGCCGTTCTTCTAGCGGAAGAAGGGGTCAACGGGGCACACCAAGACCCTCAATATAACGTGCTATATCGCAATATCAATGCTGTTCGCTCCTTTGTCGATGCCGCTGAAGCAAAAAAAGTCATGAATTGGGCTGAAATTGCTCAGATTGACGGAGCTCATAATGCGAATGCCACTGCCCGCGAAGCTTGGAAGGTCATGCCGGAACTCCTAGTTCAACACGCTATAAACAGTGCCTATTCTGTCAAAGTTGGGATGCCCAAAGATCGTATTTGCCTTTCGACTGTACCCCCAACGGCACCTCCAGCTCCGGCACTCCGTTTGGATTTGCCCTATGCCGTGGCTTTGCGAGAATTGTTTGTTGAGTATCGAATGCGGGCACAGATGAATACAAAATACATGGAGTCAGATACACGGGAAGTGACAGTCACTCATACCCTAAATGTTTTGCTTTCTCGCCTCACTTCTGCAGATATCCAAAGTACCATCACTCCAGATGAGGGTCGCAATGTTCCTTGGAACTATAACACGATAAATGGCGTAAACACGGCTAAGCAGGCCTTGGTGGGGTTGGACGGTTTGCAAGAGATGGTCGAGATTAAACGGGAAGGGATCTTGGGAGATCGTGTGCGCGAACTGAAAGAACGGGCCGTTTTGTTTTTAGAAGAAATCCTTGAGACAGGCGGTTATTTCGAAGCGGTTCAACAAGGGTTCTTCGTGGATTCAGGGCTTTATCCAGAACGGAATGGTGACGGTATTTCTAGGGATATCAAAGGTGGAGTGGGGGCAGAGGTTTTGCTCCGAGCCCATGATTATTTTGCTCCAGTTTGTGGACACTTTGGCAATAATCACAGACCAGTTGAGGTGGAGCGTCCATGTTCGAAGATAGGAGGATGCACTCTTTGCGTCCCAGAAAAAATTCAATGGCTTGATGAGCTTGATGAGGAGGATAATGTCAATAAACGTTTAGAGAAAAGTCGTCCTTACCGTGAAGAAAAGTTAACCCCTGAAGTCCAATGGGCAGGGGATGGAGTTGTGAGTATGACCCTGTTCTTGCCGACAAATATTCGAACAGCTCATTTTGCGGCCTTAGAGATTGCTAAACAAATGGGATGGGAGGAAACAGAGGTTATTCATAAACAAGTCATGCATCCCGCAGAGGGAACTGTTTTAGAGGTCAAAGGTAAACTGAAAATCGCGATTGATCCCTCGACCCTTCAAATGCCAGAAGAAGAGGAACGGCTTAGCGTAGAAGTTATTCGAGAGAAAGTCCAGGCGCGACCGATGCTAGGAGTGGCAGCTACCGTCGGGGAAGATGAACATTCCGTGGGGCTGCGAGAAATCCTGGATATTAAACATGGTGGGATAGAAGGGTTCGGAATGAAGTTTCACTACTTAGGAACATCCGTTCCGATTTCAAAGGTTGTGGATGCTGCACTGGAGACGGGTGCAGAGGTTATTTTAATTAGCACGATTATTTCACATGGAGACATGCATCGTCTCAATATGCAGAAGTTACACGATTTGTGTGTTGAACGTGGAGTTCGCGATCGCTTAATTCTTGTGGGTGGAGGAACACAAGTTACCAATGAATTGGCTAGGGAATGGGGCATGGACGCGGGATTTGGTAGGGGAACCAAAGGGATTGATGTGGCCAGCTTTCTGGTCAAGTATCGGGAGGAGAACTTCCCGCCAAAGTGAGGGATTACATGATAAAAAAGGTTTTGGTGGCTGAAATCGGCAGCACGACAACTGTGGTGAATGCTTTCGGTGATTTGGATACGAATAATCCGCGGCTACTTGGGCAAGGCCTCTCTCCTACGACCGTGCTTGATGGGGATGTGGGGATTGGGTTGAGGCGGGCTGTGGCTGATCTTGAGAAAATGATCGGACCCGTGGGTTTACTTAGCGACATTCCTTTTTACGCAACGAGCTCGGCAGCTGGAGGACTGAAAATGACGGTTCATGGTCTCGTTCCAGATATGACGGCTCGTGCTGCACGGGAGGCTGCCTTAGGAGCGGGGGCGGTGGTCCGCTATCAAACTGCAGGAGAACTAGTTGAGGAAGATTGGGAAGAAATTCTTCGCATTCGTCCTAATATCATGCTCTTGGCAGGTGGGGTGGATCATGGAGATCGGCGCGTTGTCCTCGAAAACGCTAAGAAACTAGCGGCCTGGTTTAGTCAAGTCTCATGGCGAATTCCTATCATTTATGCAGGAAATGTCACTGCTACAGCGGGTGTGCAAAAGGCTCTTGCTCAAGCAAATATCGACGTTAGAGCTGTACCCAATGTTTATCCTGAGATTGACCAACTGAACATTGAACCGACTAGGCACGCCATTCAGGAAGTCTTTGAACAACACATCACGGAGGCTCCGGGGATGCAAGGAATTCGGGATATCGTCAATGGCAGGATCATGCCAACGCCTGGTGCAGTGATGCAGGCGGCTCAACTGATTTACGATGAAGTGGGAGACGTTTTGGTGTTTGATGTCGGGGGAGCAACGACGGATGTCCATTCGATAACTTTGGGGGCTGAGGAAAATCAAAAATTAGCACTTGGACCAGAGCCTTTAGCAAAGCGAACGGTTGAAGGAGATCTTGGTGTCTATATCAACGCTAATATCTTAGTGGAACTCATGGGTAAAGAAAAAATATTGAAGCATCATGGTCAGGATTGGTTTAAATATTTGAAACCTGTGCCTGAAACTCCAGAAGAGATGGCCTTAAGTGCGGAGTTGACCACTGAGGCGTTAAGAATCGCTCTGTTGCGGCATAGTGGTCGGTATCGCCACTACTATGGGACGAGCGGTAGGGTTACGCGCGTCGATGGACGTGACCTCACTCGGATCCGCTGGATTGTAGGAACAGGTGGGGCGCTTACACGGCTACCAGATGGTCTGGAAATGATGAGGAGCAGCCTTCAACAGGCTGGAGATGCTTTGCTGCCAAAGCCGGGGGTGGCGTTGATGCTGGACACCGACTATATTATGGCGTCCCTAGGAGTATTAGCGACAACGTTTCACCAAGGTGTTTGGCACCTTTTACGCCAATCACTTGGAGTAGAAAATTAGAGGGAGAGGATAGGCGTGAGTCTGCCCGAAATAGTTATTGACCTTGCTAAAATCACCAAGAATGTGGAAGTCATAAAGCGGATAGCCGCACCCTATCAAGTGGATGTGGTTGGCGTAACCAAGGTTTTTTCGGGTGAACCTAAAATTGCTGCAGCTATGTTGGCTGGAGGAATACGGATGTTAGCAGATTCTCGGCTAGAAAATCTTGCGCGCTTAAAACGGGCCTTTCCGGAGACTCCTTTGATGCTTTTGCGTCCGCCAGGGCTTTCTCAGGTAGATGAGACTGTGGCTTTGGCAGAGGTTAGTTTAAACTCAAATTGGGATGTCTTGCTGGCGCTTTCTCGAACAGCCTTAAAACGCCAAGAATCGCATCGGGTGATTCTGATGGTGGATATGGGGGATTTGCGAGAAGGGATTTGGCCTAAAGAATTACCCCAATTGGTTGCCCAAGTCCTTCCCCTGAAGGGTTTAATACTGGAGGGATTGGGCGTAAATTTAGCCTGCTATGGTGGAGTGATCCCTACGTCCGAGAATTTAGGACACCTTGTTGAGCTGGCTGCAGTGATGGAGAGAGAATTTAGAATTTCTCTACCTGTTATTTCTGGAGGGAATTCTGCGACGTTAGCTCTTCTTCAGAAGGGCGACGTACCGCCGCGAGTTAATCAATTGCGCATCGGCGAAGGAATTGTACTAGGGTGCGAGACGGTTAACCGAAATCGTCTACCAGGTGCATTTTCTGATGCTTTTATTTTAAAAGCTGAGATTTTGGAAAGTTATGATAAGCCAACCATTCCCATAGGCTCAATTGGGCAGGACGCTTTTGGAGAAATACCGAAGTTTCTTGATGAAGGGTGGCGAAAACGGGGAATAATAGCTTTAGGACGACAGGATGTTCCAACTGAGGGCTTAGAATTACGGGATGCACGACTTAAAATATTTGGGGCGAGTTCGGATCATTTAATTGTGGATCTCACAGAAGCTCCGGACCTAACGGTAGGTTCAGTGTTAGAATTTAATTTGAGCTATGGGGGATTGCTGGGGGCTATGACTTCTCCGTTTGTTCATAAGCGTTATATAAATTAAACTGATCAAGAAAATTGAGCAGGGGGAATCTTAGTGAAAAAAGCGGTCATTCGAGTTATTGGAGTACCCATTGACCTTGGAGCAGACCGGCGTGGAGTGGATATGGGACCAAGTGCTATTCGCTATGCTGGGTTAAACGCTAGATTAGAGCGGTTGGGCTGGGATGTTGAGGATGTTGGCAATATAGAGGTTCCGATCCCAGAAACACGCGAGATTAAGAATAAGCGGCTGAAGTATTTAGACGAAATTGTCAAGATTAACGAGCAACTGCATCTCAGGGTAGAGGAGGCCATCAAAGAAGGGGTTGTTCCCTTGCTCCTTGGAGGGGATCATAGTTTATCGATTGGTTCTCTGGCAGGACTGGCTTCAAGTGGGCGGCGTTTTGGCTTGATTTGGTTTGATACGCACGGGGATTATAATTCCCTTGAGACAACGAGCAGTGGCAATATTCACGGAATGCCATTGGCTGTGGCCAACGGAATCGGAGCGAAGGAATTAACTTCGATTGGGGGGGAACAGAAAAAAATAAGAGAAGAAAACACGGTAATTATTGGGGCGCGTGATTTGGACCCCCAAGAGCAGGAAATGCTTCACCGCTCCAAGATTACAGTATTTACGATAAATGATATTGACCAAAGAGGAATGAAGGCTGTTATCAATGAAGGTATTCGTTTGGCCTCTCTGGGAACGGATGGAATTCATGTTAGTTTTGATTTAGATGTCCTTGATCCAGTAGAAGCACCAGGCGTGGGTACGCCAGTTGCTGGAGGAATAACCTATCGCGAAGCACATTTGGCGATGGAGCTTATAGCGGATTCGGGCCTGCTCATGAGTATGGATATGGTAGAAGTAAATCCCATTTTAGATTACCAGAATAAGACGGCGGAGCTCGCAGTAGGGTTGATTTGTTCAGCCTTTGGGAAACGTATTTATTAGCAAGAAATCCTTGTTCCGGGATGAGTTTAACTGGTAAGACATGATGCTATAGTTCATGTCCCTCAACCTTTTGAGGTATAATTAAAGGAAGTACAAGTTGATAAGGAGTTTTTTCCGTGCAGTTAGCAATCAAGGCGGTGGGAGAAGGGGCTAAGGCCTTATCGTTTCTTCTCGCTAAGAATCCCCAAAATCTATATGACAGGGCTGAAAAAGGGTATCGTGTTCGTCTAACCTATACGGTTTTCACAGAAACAGAAGTGGAAGTAATCTTGTTTGTTACTCCTGATCCGATTGAACTGGTAAAAAATAGTCCGGATTCCTTTAAGATTACGCAGTATATCAACGACCGAGAATTTGTCGCTAGCAGTTTGTTCTGCTCCTATGCCCGTTCAGCTTTAGGGACGGCTCTTAATGGACGGACTTTAGAGGAGTACCTCCCCTGGGTTACTCATGCCTTCGAACTTAACATAGGTTTCGGGCCAATTGCTTCTGATTTGCCAGATGCTGTCGTCAGGAGGCTTTTCGAACCTTTGGGTTACCAAGTCAATATTGAGCGTGGACAAGCAAACTACATGTTTAAGCTTAAAGATAAAAGTTCTGCCCGGTTTATCAATCTTCATGGTGCAGTCACCCTTCAGAATGCCTTGAAGCATCTTTATGTCCTCATACCAGTACTGGATAATTATAAGCATTACTTCATGGATGAACGAGAAATTGAGAAACTTCAGCGCCATGGGGAAGGGTGGTTGCTAAATCATCCGCTTAATGAAGTGATTGTCAAACGTTCGTTACGGTTTAGGGAACTCATAGATAAAGTGCCACCTGAATTAACGGCCAAGAAAACTGAGGAGTTTGGCTTAGATAATTTATTCGATGATCCTGTGCAACGTTCTGAGAAATCAGTAGAATCATTACAAGAACAAGAACAAGAACAAGAACAAGAACAAGAACAAGAACAAGAACAAGAAACGCTGGAGTTCCGAATAGAGGAGCCTAAACCGCAAGTTAGTTTAAATGAGCAACGTTACCAAACTATCGTCAAGATTATTGAAAATTTATCGTCAAAAGAGACAATCGTTGATTTCGGCGCAGGAGAAGGAAAACTTTCCGTGCGCTTAGGTTTCATTCCTCAAGTCAAGGAAATCCTTGCCGTGGAACCGACTGAAAAGTTACTACTTAGAGCTATGAAGCGTTTTGCACAGGCAAGTCAACAAGAGGGCTTTATTTCTCCCCTTCCGGTCTGGGGTTCCTTCTTTTATTATGATGAGAGGATGCGTAACAAGGACATCATGATTCTAGGAGAGGTGATAGAGCACATAGATGAGTATCGCTTGCCCCGGGTCATGAACACAATCTTTGCAAGTTACCAACCCAAAACGCTTATTATGACTACTCCGAATGTAGAATATAATCAAGTATACGAAATGAACGAAGAAGTTCGCCATAAAGACCATCGATTTGAATGGACTAGGGCTCAATTTACACAGCAGTGCAATACTTGGGCTAATCAATACTCGTATGGCGTTCAATTTGACGGGATCGGGCAGGAAATTGAGGGATTTGGTCATCCCACGCAGATCGGGATTTTCACAAGACAGGTGGGGATAGAACTATGAGTCAACAGATTGCATTTCCTCATGCAGGGATTGTATTGTTGGTAGGGCCGTCGAACAGTGGAAAGTCATCGTTACTTAATTACCTCGTGGAGCAAAGCATATTACTGGGATCAGAAATTGTGAGTTCGGACCAGTTTAGAGTTTTAGTTTCAGATACAGATTTTATTGATTATGGTAAACCCTCAAAGGATGAGCAGGAAGTTCTCTTTGCAAAGTATCAGCAGATTTCAGAAAAGGCCTTTGAATCGATGTTTGCTCTCATCAATATCCGCTGTGCCCTTGGTAAATTAACAGTAGTTGATGCGACCCATCTTTGGCCTGAGGATCGAAAGAAATCTATAGATATCGCCAATAAAAACCACGTCCCAGTCATGGCGATCGTCTTAGACGTGCCGGAAAAGAAACTTTTAGAGCGGGATGCTCAGCGAGAACTGCCAAGAGGACGAGATCGGATCAAAAAGCAGGTGCGTACCTTTAAAAATAACCTACGTTCCCTAAAAACAGAAGGGTTTGCAGTTCTATATAGCTTAAACGATGTTGAGCTCGAACAGTGTACCTTTGTGCGTTTATTTAACCCCATAGTGAAAGAGGTAGGAGCAGGCCTTGATTTTATTGGGGATATTCATGGCTGCTATTCTGAGTATTTGGAACTGCTCGATAAACTCGGTTATTTACAGAATGAAGAAGGGTTGTATGTTCATCCTGAAGGACGAAAACTTGTGTCAGTAGGTGACATTTTGGGGCGAGGACCGCAGAGTATTGAATGTTTGAAATTTTTTATAAATCACGTGGAGAAGGAACTCGCTTACATGGTAGATAGCAATCATGGCTGGAAGATCGCTCGCTGGCTCTCAGGCCGAAACGTTGAGTTGGCTCACGGGGATGAGATTGTCGCAGCAGAATTTGAAAACTTAGAAAAGGGACAGGGAAAAGAAGCCGCAGAACAATTCAAAGAAAAAGTTAAGAATTTTCTCCTCACTGCTCCATCAAATCTCGTGTTTCTTAAACATCGAGTTGGCGTAATTGTCGCAACCCATGCTGGAATTAGAGATAGCTATATTGGAAAACAATCGAAGAGAATTAGTGATTTTTGCCGATATGGTGATACGGATGGAGCGGACGATGCTGGCAAACCGATTCGAAAAGATTGGTTTGTCCACCATCAGTCGGGGGAAATTATCGTTTGGGGGCATGATCCGAGGCCACTGCCCCAAGTCATTAACAACACGATCAATATTGACCAAGGTGTCGTCTTTGGTGGTAGATTGACGGCGTATCGCTATCCGCAAAAGACGTTTGTCTCTGTGGTAGCACATGAGGATTATGCTAACGACCCAGAGAGTTTTTTGCAGAAATGGAAAAAAGAAAGGTTTAGTCCTCCGAACATCCAGAGTTTTCTCAATGGATTCTCTGTCAGCACAGAGGTCTACGGAGACATAAGGATACAGGAAGAATTTGTTAAGTCGTCGATTGAAGAAGTTTCCCATTATACTGTTCCAATCGAAGAACTAGTGTATATTCCGCCAACCATGAGCCCGACCACAGACCCTTCTCCTCAATTGGATTATCTCGAACATCCCAAAGAAGCCTTTGAGTATTACCGAAAACAAGGCATAACGACAATGGTCGTGGAAAAGAAACATATGGGAAGTCGCGCAATTTTACTCCTGTTTAAAGATGCAGATACTGCAGTGAATTATGTTGGAAATCCAACTCTAGGAACAATCTATACAAGGACGGGCAGAGCATTCTTTGATCGGGCTATGACCCAGACAGTTCTGGGGCAACTCAATAATGACTTGAATAGGGCCCAGTATTTTACCAAGAACAAGACGGATTTCGTTTTGCTTGATGCGGAGATTTTACCCTGGAACTTAAAAGCCAAAGAATTAATTAGTGCTCAGTATGCTCATGTTTCAGAAGTGGCGATCATGGATCGTCAAAGGATGTTAGATAAACTGCAGGAAGCTGAGCGAAACGGCTGGGAGGTTAATCCGTGGCTGGAGGAGTTTAAGAGTAAGTTAGAAAGTGCTGAGGTTTTCCGTGCTGTGTTTCAAAAGTACTGTTGGGATACCCAAGGGATTGAGGGGATAAAAATTGCTGCGTTTCATGTTTTGGCCTATAGTAAACGAACGAATTTTGATCAACCCCATCTTTGGCATATGGAACAGGGCAGGGAACTCGTCCAAATATCTGATTTATTCATAGAAACGGAGTATAAAGTCGTTAAAGATGAAGCGTCTGAGAAGGAGGCCATTCGCTGGTGGCAGGAAATCACGGAAGATGGACATGAGGGGTTTGTGGTTAAGCCAGAGACTTATATTGCTCGGAATAATAAAGGACGTTTAATCCAACCCGCGATTAAAGTCCGGGGGAGAAACTATCTGCATATTATTTATGGCATCGACTACTTGCAGTCTAAGAATTTAGCCCGCTTAAAACAACGCAATGTCAGCCGCAAGCAGCGTCATGCTTTAATGGAATTTGCCTTAGGAATTGAAGGGGTCAAGCGTTTTGTTGACAAGGAGCCGGTAGAAAGAGTTCATGAATGTGTTTTGGCAACCTTGGCTTTAGAGGCTGAACCAGTTGACCCAAGGTTATAGAGCGTCATACTACGATCATATTGACTAAGTTACGGAAACACCTTGTTAAGTGAAGTGTCCCCTCCCCAAATTTATACATAATGTACATAATGTACATAATGTACATAATGGTCATACTATGCACAATGTACATCATATGATATATTGGAGGTGAGGAGGGAATGACAATGTTATCTGAACTACAATTTACTGAGGCAAGGAGCCAATTTTCCACTCTTTATGATTCTGTATTTAATTCTTTTAACCCTGCTATTATTAAAAGAAAACAAACAGAACAAGTTGCTTTGCTCAGAGTGGATCTTCTTAAGATGCTATTAAATGATTACAAACTAAACCCTGAAATCATTCATGAAGAGGATAGTTCAATTACGCTTGCTCTAGATTCTCTGGAAATGTACGCAAATAATTCTACAACAGATTTAGCTGCCAAGGATTTGGTTGAAGACCTTAAAATATATGCTCAAGATTATATGGAACGCTCTCAACTTTTCTTTCATGCACCTAACCGCAAATCCCATTTTCCATATGTTTTGAAAATTTTGCTCTGCGACAATGACGAAGAAATTCGCACTCTTTTAGGACTATAATATATGGCACCGAAATTTGGAGACTTAAAACGTTATTGTGATAAAAACGGTTGGGTGATGATTCGCAACACCGATCATTGGTATTATGAAAGAATGCTTAATAATGGGACTGTTCTACGAACAAAAATAAGTCATGCTATTAGTAAAGAAATCCCTAAGAATTTGTGGGATAGAATATTACATAAGCAACTTCAGATAAGCGAAAGAGATTTCTGGAAAGGACTCTAGTAATGGCCTTGAAAAAAAGCCGTGATGACAAGAAAGCGACCACTTAAGAAGCGGGTAACATTATAGAAACAAAAAATTTTAAATAAGGACTTGACACGACGACATTAATCTATTAGAATCAAAACAATCCAAATTAAATTAACACGATGAAGGGAAGTCCCTAGCTTTTAGAGTTTAGAGAACTGACGGTTGGTGCAAGTCAGTCTACAGAGCTGAAGGATTCCATCCTGGAGTGGCCAATGATGAATTGTGACGGGTTCCGCCCGATAGCGCGGACATAAGTTGGCCGATTTTTGGCAACATGGGTGGCAACGCGGGAATAACCTCTCGTCCCTAATTGGGACGAGGGGTTTTTATAATTTTAAGCGTCTGTTTTCCTGTACCCTTAATCGACTAGAACTTGGGTGGCACCGCGGAATTCCCGCCCCAATGCTGGGGTGGGTTTTGTTTTTCCCTGGAAATCCAGTTTATAACATTTTATTAATAATTTATAAAAGAAGGTGTGTTTTATAGAAAAGTACTACTTTATGGAAACAAAATTGGCTTATAGTGTAGTGGTTAAATATTCCAATATAAATTCAAATGCATAAAATAAAGGAGGATTTTCAATGTCAAGAGTTTACAATTTTGCTGCAGGTCCCGCCGTATTACCGGAAGAGGTACTTAGAGAAGCAGCAGCGGAAATGTTAGATTACAACGGAACAGGCATGTCCGTAATGGAGATGAGTCATCGTTCGAAAGCTTTCGAACATATTATTGGTGATGCTGAAAAAGATTTGAGAGATTTAATGATGATTCCAGATAATTACAAGGTTTTGTTCCTTCAAGGTGGGGCATCCCAACAATTTGCCATGATTCCTATGAACTTAATGAAAAATAGAGTAGCCGATCACATTAACACAGGACAATGGGCAAAAAAAGCGATTTCTGAAGGTAAAATCTATGGAAAGATCAATGTCATAGCTTCTTCTGAAGATAAGACGTTTTCCTATATCCCAGATCTCAAGGACCTTAAGATTTCAGACGATGCTGATTATGTCTATATCTGTCATAACAATACCATCTATGGAACGAAATATAATGAATTGCCTGAAACTGGGGAGAAGATCTTAGTCGCTGACATGTCCTCAGATATACTTTCCGAACCTGTAGATGTAACAAATTATGGTCTTATTTTTGCTGGCGTTCAGAAAAACATTGGTCCTGCAGGAGTTGTTGTAGTCATCATTCGTGAAGATTTAATTAGGGAGGATGTCTTACCGGGGACCCCAACGATGCTAAGATATAAGACCCATGCAGATAACAATTCGCTGTATAATACCCCTCCAGCCTATGGCATCTATATTTGCGGTAAAGTATTTAAGTGGGTTCAGAAGCTAGGCGGGCTCGAGGCAATGAAAAGAAGGAATGTGGAAAAAGCCGCTATTTTATATGATTTCCTTGATTCCAGTAAGTTATATCGAGGGACAGTTGTAAAGAAGGATCGTTCTTTAATGAATATCCCTTTTGTCACGGATTCTGATGAATTGGATGCTAAATTTATAAAGGAAGCTAAGGCTGCTGGATTTGAGAACTTAAAGGGACACAGAAGCGTAGGTGGCATGAGAGCAAGTATCTACAATGCGATGCCAAAAGATGGGGTCAAGGCTTTAGTTGAATTCATGAAGAAATTTGAAGAAGATAATCAATAATTTAAGGGGTGGATGTAACCGTGTTTAAAATTAACTGTTTAAATCCCATAGCCAATGTTGGATTAGACCTATTTTCGGATCATTATGAAATGGTTGATCGTTTTAATGATGCAAATGCCGTGCTCGTAAGAAGTTCTAGTGTTCATGATTTGGAGCTACCCCCTTCGTTAGAGGCTATTGCCAGAGCAGGTGCTGGTGTTAACAATATTCCCTTGGATAAGTGTGCCGAAAGTGGAGTGGTAGTCTTTAATACCCCAGGCGCTAATGCCAATGGCGTAAAAGAAATTGTCATTGCTTCATTAATTATTGCTTCACGTGATATTTTTGGCGGAGTTAACTGGGTAAACTCTTGTCAACATGATCCAGAGGTTGCTAAACTCGTAGAAAAAAATAAATCGAAGTTTGCCGGAACAGAAATAAAAGGCAAAAAACTCGGGGTCATAGGACTAGGCGAGATAGGAGTTTTAGTTGCTAATGCCTTGAATAAGCTGGAGATGGAGGTCTACGGATATGATCCTTTCATTTCAGTGGATGCAGCCTGGAAGCTTTCAAAATTCATTAAACCTACTAAATCGTTAGAAGAGATTTATCGAGAATGTGATTTTATTACGGTTCATGTCCCTCTAACCGATACCACGAAGGGAATGTTTAACAAAGAAACATTTGCTATCATGAAGGATGGAGTGAAAATACTCAACTTTTCAAGAGATTCCTTGGTCATTGATGAGGATATGATTGAAGCCTTGAAGTCCGGAAAAGTCAGTCGATATATTACGGATTTTCCAAATCCTAAAGTGTGCGGTATCGAAGGAGTTATTACCATTCCTCATTTAGGTGCTTCGACAAGTGAATCAGAAGATAACTGTGCAGTTATGGCAGTCAAGCAATTAATGGACTACCTTGAAAATGGAAATATCATAAATTCAGTCAATTATCCAAACTGTGACATGGGGGTATGTATTAAAGCTGGTCGGATTGCCATTAATCATAGAAATATCCCGAACATGCTAAGCCAATTCACATCAACTTTCGCCAAAGAAAACATCAATATTCCGGACATGATCAATAAAAGCAAAGGACAGTATGCCTATACCGTACTTGATATTGAATCCCCTTCGACCCCTGAATTAGAAAAGAAAATCAGAGAAATTGACGGGGTTTTAAAAGTTAGAATCATTAAATAATCAGTACGAAGGTCAAGAGGACCAGCGAAACAAGGGGACAGGCATCGTGTTTCGCTGGTGGAGAAACAAGGTGCCTGGGTGCCTGTCCCCTTGTTTCACACCACCGTTTCAGAAGAGCTTTATGATGTGGAGGAAAGAGCATTGGCTGTTATTAGACCTTTTAATTCGCTAAGACCTAGAGAAGATGTTGTCAGTAAAGTGGCAGCACTCCCCTATGATGTTTATAATCGTCAAGAAGCTTTAGAAGAAGTATTAAAGCAACCCTTATCCTTTTTAAAAATTGATAGAGCAGAGACACAATTTGATAAGGACTTCAATCCTTATGATACTAAGGTCTATGAGAAAGCCAGAGATAGTCTTCAAGATATGATCAATGACGGTCTATTAATTAAGGAAGGTCAGTGCTGCTACTATGTCTATGAACTGACAATGGACGGCCGTTCCCAGACTGGTTTAGTAGGCTGTGCAGCAATAGACGATTATCTCGGTAATGTGATCAAAAAGCATGAGAAAACAAGAGAAGACAAAGAAATTGATAGAATAAACCATGTCGATATTTGTAATGCTCAAACAGGGCCTATATTTTTAGCGTATCGTTCTCAAAAAATTATCAATCAAGTGGTGGATTCGATAAAGAAGGAAACTCAATTATACGATTTTGTAGCTCCTGATGGAGTTAGACATACAGTATGGAAAGTAGATCAGGAAAGCGACATAGAAACTTTATCTACAGAATTTAAAACCATACAAAGCATCTATATAGCGGATGGCCACCATAGAACAGCTTCAGCGGTAAAGGTTGGCTTAAAAAGAAGAGAGGAAAATCCAGGGTATACTGGAGACGAGGAATACAACTTCTTCCTGTCTGTGCTTTTCCCACATGACCAATTGATGATTTTGGATTATAACCGCGTAGTGAAAGATCTAAATCAGCATAGTAAAGATGAATTTTTGGCTGAAGTATCTAAAGCCTTTTTAGTGGAAGAAATGGGGGCAGAACCCTATAAACCTATAGAAAAATCTACCTTTGGGATGTACGTAGAGGGAGTATGGTATAAGTTAACGGCAAAGGATGAAATCCGTTCAACGAATCCTGTTGACGGGCTCGATGTTGCATTGCTTCAAAATCATATCTTAACTCCAGTTCTCAATATCATCGACATAAGAACAGATAAAAGAATAGACTTTGTCGGTGGAATAAGAGGGCTTAAAGAACTTGAAAAAAGAGCCAACTGTGATATGAAGCTTGCCTTTTCAATGTTTCCGACTTCAATTAATGAATTGTTTGAAGTATCCGATGCAGGTCAATTGATGCCCCCCAAATCGACTTGGTTTGAGCCGAAGCTGAGAAGCGGAATATTTATTCATGAGTTAAGTTAGAGGGAAGACTTAGGTAAACTCGTTCAGCTAAAGCCGGACATCGAGGCTTCAGTTAACGATAGTCTGAAGTGACGAAAGCCACCAGTGATGACTATTTGAGGCTAGAAGAGAAAAAAACCAGACCATGTATAATACTTTAGAAACGGGTTATACTATGTTTTGAGATGAAGTTCATGGCAAATTCAGACTGATTGACAAGTTATAAATACTGCCGTTGGCATTGGTTGCAATCGCTACAGCCTTATTGGCTTGGTCCAAATCCTAAGTAGAACGTGAATTAGTCATCCAAACAGAGCCCAGATTGATGGGCTCTGTTTTTATCAATTTATAATAATAGTTGACAAAATTCCTAGTAGTGTTATAATACAATTAATTAAATTTTTTAAAAGCTAAGACGGAGTAAAGTAGTCTATTTATTACCTTTCAGGGAGGAAGAGTCTCGACTGAAAACTCTTCTATGTGTGATGATAGGTGAAGTTCCCTCCCGAGCTGCCCGGCTGAACGTAATCAAGTAGGCCAGGACGGTTCTTCACCGTTAACAGGAAGGGGGTATCGGATATCAATTCCCGTACCTTTGTCGAGTGGCCTTTTTGGCTTAAGTTGGGTGGTAACGCGAGATATAACTTCTCGTCCCTACATGGGATGAGAAGTTTTTTATTTTTGTTATAGCTAGACTGAGATATTCGACAAATGTGAATTGATAGACTGTACCTTTGTTGAGAGGACCAATTTGGTCAAAATGGGTGGTAACGCGGAAGTCCACGGCTTTCGTCCCTATAAGGGGATGTGCCGTGGACTTTTTTAATTTAAAATAAGGGAGGCAATTACTATGAAAGATTTGAAATTAGCAGGACTGAAGGCGGAACGTAGTTCTATTGAGGTTAAAGGGGTAACTATTGGGGGCAAGGAAATTATTCTCATAGGCGGACCCTGTGCGGTAGAATCAAGTATTCAGATGAGTCAATCGGCTGAGACCGTAAAAAAAGCGGGAGGAAAAATTCTGCGGGGTGGGGTTTTCAAGCCACGTACTTCCCCCTATAGTTTCCAAGGTTTGGGCAGGGAGGGGCTTAATTATTTAGTGCAAGCTGCTAAGGAACAGGATTTACTTTGTGTTACAGAAGTCATCGATGCTCCAAGCCTTGAGTTAGTGGTCGACGAGATTGACATTATTCAAATCGGTGCCCGAAATATGCAGAACTTCGAGCTTCTAAAAATGGCTGGTAAAATCAACAAACCGATAATTCTCAAAAGGGGTTTATCGGCAACGATAGAAGAATGGCTGCTGGCGGCTGAATATATTTTATCTGCTGGCAACCCGCAGGTTATCCTTTGTGAACGGGGAATTCGCACCTATGAACCCAGTACTCGTAACACCTTAGATCTTAGTGCAGTCGGAGTCGCTAAAGAGCTTTCACATCTACCTGTGATTGTCGATCCAAGTCATGCAGCGGGCAGAAGAGATTTGATCGCATCCCTATCTAAGGCCGCTATTGCCTGCGGAGCGGATGGGCTATTGATCGAGATGCACCCTAATCCTGCCGAGGCAGTCAGCGATGGAGCCCAGTCTTTGCACCCTGAACAGTTTATCCAACTTGCTGGGGAACTGGGTGTAGTCGCCGAATCGGTCAAGAGAATCTTCGCCTGTGGTGAGACAAAGGATGAGGAGTCACTTGAATCCTTGCGCAATCAAATTGACGATATTGATCAAACAATCATCGAATGTCTAGCTGCTCGGATGCAAATCGTCAAGAAAGTAGCGGATCAAAAGCGTCTGGATCGGGTGAAGGATACCGCTCGGGAAAGAGAAGTTTTACAGCGCCTTATTAATCTTGGCAATGAATTAGAGCTCCCTTCAGAATTGGTAAAGAAGATCTATCCTGTAATTTTCGAGGTGGCAGTTCAATTCCAAATCAAGCGAAAATTAGTGAAAGAAAAAGACCTGGATCTATCGCTTATTTCTCATTTAGGGAGTAAATAAATTTGGATATATAAAAATCTCTTCCTTAATAAGAGAAAGAGATGATTAATCACACCATCGTGGGAAAAGCAAAGGGGCCGTGGCGAAACTGATATGTTCCCCCCATGGTAGACAGGTTAAATAATAAAACCTACTACCAGGGGAGGAGCATATCAACTTAGTTTCAATACGGTCCCTTTTGGGCTAAATTATTTAGTTAATTCGTAGTTGTGAATTGCTATGACGCCATGCCAACATGTTGACTACTCGTCAAAATAAAATTACAATGTAATTACTAAGTCGGTCGGGTGGCTGACTGACCGAGATATGGGGTGAAATAATGAGTAAAGAAGATACAGAAGGACAACTAACCAGTGCACGACAAAGTATCCTTGATGCAGCAAGTAAATTGATTGCCCAGAAGGGCGTCAAAAATACCAGTCTGGCAGATATCTCAAAAGAAGTTGGCATAAGCAAAGGAACATTATATTACTATTATTCGAATAAGAATGATATTATCTATGACATTGCGGATATTCATCTTAAACAAATAACAGAAGAGCTTTTATCCTGGATAGATAATATTGAACAGAATATCGCGCCAGAGGAAATATTAAAGGTGGTATTCGAAAGAATATCCACTGCAGAAACCAGAGGTAAGCTACATCTTTACCTGATTAGTGATGCAGTAACAAGCAATGAACCTCTTAAGCAACGCTTCCGAGAAAAATATAAGGAGTGGAGAATAACACTGGAAGATGGTTTGAGAAAGGTATTAAAAAATAGAACAGCCGATTATAGCGTATTATCCTATATAATACTAGCAGCACTTGACGGATTTACAATTCAGTGGAGACTTGGTGTGGAAAAAATTCCCATTGACGGCATAGCCGATATCTTTTCGAAGGTTGAATAATTTTTTTAGGGCCTATCGGTCGGTCGGACGACAGATAAGTACATATGAAGGGTTAGGGGGTTGTGAAAAAAGTAATCATTACATATAATTGCCATTAACTTTGAATAGAAAGAGGGGGTTTATAATGTATAAATTGTATTGCAGGATTTATCAAAGTGTTTTTAAATTGGTTTCTTACCTGCTGCCTTGGCGTAAGCCCGAGTTAACTCAAGGAGCAAACAGCTTGAAAAAGCTGCCCAAGCTAATAAAAAGCAAAGGTATTAACAGCGTTTTGATAGTAACTGACAAGATTATTGCCTCACTTGGACTGCTCGATGAATTACTTAAAGGCTTAAGTGTTGAGGGTGTGGACTTTGTTGTGTATGACAGGACTGTTCCGAACCCAACCATTGATAATATTGAGGAAGCATTGCAGATCTACAAAGCAAACAATTGCCAAGGTATTGTTGCTTTTGGTGGCGGGTCGCCGATGGATTGCGCAAAAGGTGTGGGTGCGCGCGTAGCAAGACCTAGAAAGACCATTTCTCAGATGAAGGGCGTTTTTAAAGTTTTGAAAAAGATCCCACCGCTATTTGCCATTCCAACAACCTCTGGTACAGGGAGTGAAACCACAATTGCTGCCGTGATAACCGACAGCAAGACCCATGAAAAGTATGCCATTAATGACACTTCACTCATTCCACATTATGCTGTACTTGACCCGGTGCTTACTATTAATCTGCCGCCGCATATTACTTCGACTACGGGAATTGATGCTTTGACACATGCCGTCGAGGCTTACATTGGCAGAAGTAACACAACACAGACAAAGCAGCTGAGCAGAGAGGCAATAAAGTTAATTTTTGCAAACATCTTTGAGGCATATTCCAACGGTACAAACCTTGTCGCCCGCGCTAATATGCAACAGGCTTCCTATTTGGCAGGACTTGCCTTCACACGGGCCTATGTTGGTTATGTGCATGCCATCGCCCATACCCTAGGCGGATTTTACTCGGCTCCTCATGGACTAGCTAATGCTATCATCTTGCCCTATGTCCTAGAGTATTATGGTGAATCAGTGCACCAATCTTTAGCAGAATTAGCTGATTTGGTTGGTATAAGTGCACCGACCGACACCAAGCAACAAAAGGCAATGAAGTTTATTGAGGCCATAAAACAACTCAATCAAAGTATGGGCATTCCCAAAAAGTTCAAAGGTATTGTGGAGATCGATATTCCACTGATGGTAAAACGTGCTCTGGCAGAAAGCAACCCGCTTTATCCTGTGCCAAAGATTATGTTGAAAGAGGATATGATGAAGATTTATCATGTGATTAAGGAGTAGGTGAATATGGTTGGTTATGCTGGGAAAATCGCTAAGATTAATTTGAGCAGTGGTATAGTAGGAGACTATCTTGTATCCGATCAGGATCGAGAACTGTTTATAGGCGGCAAAACGCTGGCTGCAAAAGTCATTTATGATTCTTTCAAGAGTAAGGTGGAAGCTTTTTCTGAGGAAAACATAATTGTGATCACGACTTCCCCTCTTACCAGTTCAACATCACCCTGTTCCTCCAGATTCAATGTGTCCACAATTTCCCCTTTAACAGGTCTGTTGGTTTCCTCAAATTGTGGTGGAAGCTTTGGGTTGCACCTTAAGCGTGCCGGTTACGATGGACTTGTTATTTGCGGAAAAAGCAAAGAAAAGGTCTATATTGATATTACATCTGAAGATATTACAATCAAAAATGCTGAACATTTATGGGGCAAAAATACAGGTGAGGCTCAAGACCTGTTGGGTGGAAAAGGCAGAGGCAAGTTCGTCATAGGAATTGCTGGTGAAAATATGGTCAGGTATGCTGCTGTGATCAGTGAGGAGCGTGCAGCGGGGCGTGGTGGAGTTGGTGCTGTGTTTGGCTTCAAGAATCTTAAAGGGATTGTTGCCAGCGGAAAAGAGAACATAGAAATTTCCGCTCAGGAAGGTTTCAAAAAGCACAACCAGAATTGGATTAAAAAGCTTAAGTCACATCTACTTACAGGTGAACAGCTGCCAAAGCTTGGAACTGCTGGGCTTGTAAGTATGATGAATTTTCGCAATCAACTGGCGACCAAGAATTATTCAAGGGGTAATTATGACGACTTTGAAGCGATTAATGGTGAAACATTAAAGCAAGATTATACAATAAAAAATAAGGGCTGTGTGACTTGCCCAATACAGTGTGGCAGGGTGGTTAAAGCCTATGGAAAAGAAGTTAAAGGGCCTGAGCTAGAAACTTTGGGCTTGCTTGGCAGCAATCTGCTGAACAATGATCTGCAAAGTATCTTAAACCTCAATCATCTCTGTGACGAGTATGGACTTGATACCATTAGCTTTGGCAGTAGTGTTGGTTTTGCAATGGAGCTCAATGAAAAAGGTTTATGGAAGAATGGTTTAACGTTTGGCGATTGCTCACTTCTAGAGGAATTAGTTAAACAAGTAGCGACTCGTGAAGGAATTGGAGATGTATTGGCGGAAGGAACAAAACGCATTTCAGAAAGATATGGCGGTAGTGACTTTGCCATGAATGTTAAGGGTCTGGAAATTGCTGCTTATGAACCACGTGCAGCTCAGGGAATGGGCTTAGGGTATGCAACGTCAAACAGAGGGGGTTGTCACTTAAACGGAGGTTATCTGGTTGTGCTTGAAGGGCTGGGACTGAACGTGAGTGGAAAGATTGCCAGCGGAAAAGCTGCCTATACCATCTTCTTTCAGGATTTGATGGAGGCCGTATCAGCTGGTGGTACCTGTCTATTTACCACTTATTCATTACTACCAGAGGTGTTGGTGAAAAATCCGAATCAGAGTCTTGTAAGGTTTATTAACAAGGCAATCCCTTCTTTTAGTTGGCTAGTGGGCCTTTTGCATAACCATACAAGTTTAATGAACTTTAACCTTAAGAGTATCCTGCCCCATCCATATTCCATTAAAGCAGTGACAGGCTTTAATGCAACGATTGGAAGCTTTATCAAGACTGGTGAAAGGGGCTATAATCTAGAAAGGATTATCAACCTGAGACAAGGTCTGAAGGGTAGTGATGATACTCTGCCCAAGAGACTTACCAGTGAACTGCAAAGGGCAGAGGATGCTGACAGTCAGGTTAAACTGCAAGGAATGCTTAAGGACTACTACAAAATCAGAGGCTGGGATGACCAGGGTGTGCCAACAAAACGTAGACTGAAGAAGTTAGGTTTGGAAGACTATGGTGTATGATTACTGTTAAGTGTTTTGGGTTGATTAGTGTGGACTGCAGTATAAGGCAGTTGCTTGTAAAAGAAGGAACAGTAAGACAGGTCTTAAATGAGATCAGGCAAAGCTGTCCCAACATCTCAGAACAGGACCTAATAGAAGCAATTATGTTTGTCAATAAACAGCAAATCAGTGGAAATAAGCGTTTTTC
>NZ_JUEE01000238.1:0-9846 GCF_000802135.1 Desulfosporosinus sp. BICA1-9 | reverse complement strand
GGCTGAAGAGGACGGTTTGCTAAACCGTTAGGGTGGGTAACTGCCGCGAGGGTTCAAATCCCTCCTTCTCCGCCAAATATTATTCCTCGATAGCTCAATGGTGGAGCAACCGGCTGTTAACCGGTAGGTTGTAGGTTCGAGTCCTACTCGGGGAGCCATGGCAGGGTAGCCAAGTGGTCTAAGGCAAGTGGTTCATACCCGCTCATTCGAGGGTTCAAATCCCCCCCCTGCTACCAATATATGCGGGTGTAGCTCAATGGTAGAGCGCTAGCCTTCCAAGCTAGTTACGAGAGTTCGATTCTCTTCACCCGCTCCATTAGAACTAATAAACCGTACTATAAGGTGCGGTTTTTGCATGTTACATATTCTGCTACAAAAGAAATTAAGACCAGAAGACCAGGTCGCAATAATTCTCACCTAACGGTATTTTCAATAACAAGGTGCTTCGCGTATTGACGCGGAGCACCTTGTTAAACTGCGTAGGCTATTAAATCAATTCAACAAACTTATCAACAAGTGTAGGGTCAAACTGTGTCCCTTTGAATTTAACAATTTCAGCCAGAGCTTCTTCTTTGGACAAAGCCTTACGATAGGGCCTGTTGTTTGTCATTGCATCAAAAGCATCGACGATTGTAAGGATCCTGCTCTGAAGCGGAATCTCTTCACCCTTCAATTTGAAGGGATAGCCATTACCATCCCACCACTCATGATGCTTAAGTATCCAATCCGAAATGTGCATAAGATCCGGCGAAGACTCGGCAATACGGTAGCCGATTTCGGTATGCAGTTTCATTTCGTTGATTTCTTCTTTAGTAAGTCTTCCGGGTTTAAAAAGTATTCTATCGGGAATGCCAACCTTCCCGATATCATGGAATTGGGCAAAGAGATACATGTCCTTAATCTCATTTTTCGACATGTTTATAGCTTCAGCCAGTTTGCCGGATAATTCCTGCATTCTGTCGCCATGCCCTTCGGTGATAAAGTCGCGGACTTCCAGCATTTTAGTCAAGATGCCAATGTTTTTACTCTTTTCACTCTGCCGGTGGTGAAGTTTTTCACGGTACATTAGATTATCCGCGATCTTCAACAATGCTTTTAAATCCTTTTGTGTACCATCCCCAACAGCATAACCTAGAGACATGCTAAGGGGTATAATGCGTTCCTCAGAATTAATAATAGCTAGTAATTTATCCATTTTGGACGCTTCGGCTGATAATTCTTCAGTAGTTGTGTGTTTAACTAATACGGCAAACTCATCTCCGCCAATCCGGGCAACGACATCATTTTGACCAAAGCATTCACATAAAATAGTTGCGGCTGTCTTTAAATAATCATCACCTACAGCATGACCGAGAGTATCGTTGACTAGTTTCAATCCATCAATATCACAAATGACAATACCCATTCCGCTCGTATCTGTATTTTGATATTTATCCAATGTATGATCAAAATAGTTTCTGTTATAAAGATTTGTTGGAGTATCATGGATACTCATGTTATAAAGTTTGACCTCTGATTCCTTACGCAGAGAGATATCTCTAACAACGGCCAGAACCGTATCGTCTCCGCATAAAACTAAGCGTGCTTCAAAGAAAGTATCTTTGTTAAATTTTAATTTTCCAGAACAAAACTCAAAAGTTTGTATTTCACCAGTCTCAAATAGTTTTTCTATGTTTAGGAATGCTAGTTCCACAATATGCTCAGCAACAAAGTATAAATCCTTGATATTTTTGCCTAAAAATTCAGCCTTCATATGAGAGGGAATCATAGTATTTTCAATATAATTATCAATTAAATTACCTTTACGGTCCAATAAGAAAAACATATCAGGAATGACCTTCAAAAATGCACCTAGTCGGTTTTCACTTTCCTTTAAGGCCTTCTCTGAGTTTTTTCTATCAGTTATATCAACAATTGTAACAATGATCTTAGACAATTTACCTGCTTCGTCAAACTCTGGTTCATGATCTCCCATTGTCCAGCGAAGATCACCGTTATCTGGATTTCTTATCCCGATAATTTGTTCGCGTGCAGGTTTGCCGGTAGAAAGCACTTTAATATAGAGGAAACTCGTCCATAGTTAAGCTTTGACCATCCTCGTTTATATAATGGGTAATGACCTCCTCCAACGAAACTTGAGGCAGATGTTCTATGAGAGATTGTTTCAAAAAAGATTGCTCTACGAGAGTTTTTTCGTTGTCTTCATGGTTTCTAGGGCTTCCCAGTTCGATAAACTTTCTATTGCATACCAGCATCTCCCCTTTCGGAGAGAACACAGCAATACCCACATTCAGATTTACCAATAGAGTTTTCATTTTAGCTTCACTTTCTCTGAGCTTTGCAAGTGTATCCGTGAGTTCTGCGGTCTTGAATATTACTTCCTTTTCAATGCTCAGATTACGAATATACAAAGTTACAACTATAGTAAAAATAACCAACGAAACGATGAGCAATTTGAACACGTTGGCATTAGAGTTTGAGAGAGCTAGCTTAGGGAAAAAATGAGCCAAGAGTAGGGGGATTAATAGCAGAGCAAAATTTCTTAATGACATAGTCATATATCCTTACTCCTTTAAAACTAAAGTTATAAATAGAGTTCTAACTAGAGTTTACGTTATTATTTAAAATTTATGGAAAAATGTTACTGTGCTATGCTTAGTTCTACATATTTCAATATAATTCAACAAAAATCTACTAATTCCTCTAAACCCATAAATACAAAATAATCCATCAGGTAAATCATTTTAACGGACATGTTTATGCTTCAACACAGTAAAAAAGAAACAGTATGGCTTCTTTTAAATGATGAAGTCACACAGTTTCTTTCACATAGATAATTATTTAAATGGTCTGGCTTATTTTGCATTTTCATGGATTAATTATACTGTAAGTCGTCGCTTATCGGCGCTCATCTGAAAAACGGTAGGTCCAGAAAGTTTCTTTCAGGAGCATGTGACTAAATTGATTTTTGGAGGACTTTCCCTTTTTTTGCCCCCTTGCAATACGAGACAGAAACATTTGGGATTGTGATTTATGGGACCGGACCGCAGCCAGCTTCACTTCGGACACATCTGAAATATCATTGACGATATCCGGCGGGCCGAGCACATCCTGAGAGTCATGAGAAAAAGCGTGGGCGTACACGACAGGGCGGTCCTGAACAGAAAGACGAGAAATGGCTCGGATCGTCACATCCCCGAGAGCGTTGTGATCTGGATGCACTGCATATCCTGGATAGTGGGTAAGGACTAGGGAAGGATGAATCTCGCGGAGGATCCGCTCAATTCTATCGATTAAGATTTCAGGGTCTTCAAACTCTATCGTTTTATCTCGCAACCCGAGTTTAATCACATTTTTGATGCCAATAGCTTGGCAAGCCTCTGCCAACTCTGCTTCCCGAATATGCGCTAGCGATTCTCGGGTGGCAAAGAACGGTTTTCCCATGTTGCGTCCCATTTGGCCCATAGTAGCACAGATATAAGTAATTGGAACGCCCGACTTCGCGAATTGTGCAATGGTTCCGCCGCAGCCAAACGTTTCGTCGTCTGGATGGGGGAAAACTACGAGAACATGTTTTTCCAATGACCGATGCCTCCCACTTTAATCCAAAGTCCATTAATAACGCATAACACCTGTATACAGGTGTTATGCGACGAGTCTATAGTTCGAATGGAGATAAACTAAGTTCGAGAGCCACAGCCAGTCGTCCCTCTTGATCATGGCCGGCGAGCAATAGCCGACCCTCTTGGTCTATCTCAAAATCGGTTAGTCCCTCGGCGTATACCCAGCCGAGTTCCATTTTGAGACCAACTCGGTACGGACCGTCGCCAGTGATAATCCCTCGTCCAAAGCGGATACGACCATTGCGAATATATGCACCCACAGTCATATTGCTTTCTTGCCTATGGGCTGCATAGGCACCATTGGTCGTCTCTAGGTGGAGGTAGACTTCGCGGTTGAGAAAGCTATCCAGCGCGAGTTGTACAATGGACTTATCAATTGAGTTCATGAACCTATTTCACCTCAAACCTAATGCTTTTTCCCTTATTATATACTATTTTGATGCTATTTACATCGGCGAGGCTACGTGTGAAGGGGTGTCTTAAGAATGAGGCGTTCTGCATTTTACTTCAAGACGAGATTATTTTTTGCATCTTAGAAGGAAATAAAGGTTATACTAACTAGATTTTCATAGAAAAGTATGGTAATTTTATAGTGGAACGCATATACTATTCAAGTAAGTGTTTATAGAGTTGATTGATATCGTTCATGTAGATGTAGGTTAGTAGTCTGACGGTAAGTTGTAGGTTAGTAGTCTAATGGTAGTTGTAGGATAGTAGGGTAATGGTTGTTTCAAATAATGTAGGTCAGTTGTAGGACGGTAGAAATAAGGATGGGTTTATTCTCTGTATCCGTGTCTTTTGTTACGGAAGTGGGGTCTTACTCTGTTTTTCTAACTCCTATTAGGGGCTTTTTTTATTTTCTAAAATTAAAAAAGAGGAGAGATAATTGTGAAAAAAGGGTTAAGTAAATCAATTAAGTTGAAGTCGTTAGGGAGAGGAATTTTATTTGTGGTGCTGGCATTGAATTTGGTTTTTGTTTCAGGATGCGGACAGACTGCCTCTGTTCCGGCTGCTCAGAATGAAACGACATCTCAAACAGTCGAGCTAAAATTAGCTCATTTCTTTCCAGCTACACACCCTGCTGAAAAAGAGCTAGTTCAACCTTGGGCCAAGGCGATTGAGACTGCAACTGAGGGCAGAGTGAAAATTACCAGCTATCCGGGACAGACGCTATTACAGGCTGACGCGGTTTATGATGGAGTTATCAATGGAATCGCAGATCTAGGTCTTTCTTGTTTTTCTTATACACGGGGTAATTTTCCTGTGTTAGAGGTTTTTGAACTGCCAGGCATTAAATACGCTAATTCCAAGGCTGCCAGTAAAGTTGCTTGGGAAGGGATCAAACAGTTAAATCCCAAGGAGGTTCAGGATACAAAATTGATGATGGTGTTTACAACAGGCCCTGGAGATTTATATACCAAACAACCTGTACGTGCTCTTAAGGATTTAAAAGGATTAGAAATTAGAGCGACAGGTCTTAGCGCTAAAAGTCTTACGGCTCTGGGTGCCATGCCAGTTGCGATGGCCCAATCTGAAGCCTACGAAGCATTATCCAAGGGCGTCGCAAAGGGAAATTTAGGTCCAATTGAGGTCTTGCAGGGGTGGAAGCAGGCAGAAGTAACCAAATATCTGACTTTGACACCTTTCTTATACAATAATTTATTCTACATTACCATGAACAATAATAAATGGAACTCCCTAGATCCCAAAGACCAGAAAGCGATCGAAGCGGTAAACCAGAAGTTTTTTGAAGAAGTTGCCATGGGTTTATGGGATAAACAAAATGAATCTGCGTTAAAGTATGCTGTCAATGAAAAAGGGATGGAAGTCATTACCCTTTCTCAAGAAGAGCAGAATCAATGGATTAGTTTAATAAAACCAATTCAGGACGATTATGTAGCTCAAATGAAGAAAAAGGGGCAGCAGGGAGAAGAAATCTTGGCTAAAGTGAACAATCTTGCGGATCAATATAACAAGGAGTTTAAGTAAATCCTGAGGGGGAGTCTAAAATTGAAGCAATTATCTGGCATAGTAAAAGGAGTTAGCAGCATCTTGGATAAATTAGCTGGAATATGTATTTTTTCCGTGATGCTGTTGATTGTAGCAAATATTATCTTGCGGACGGTTTTCAACCAACCAATTTTGGGAACTTATGAGCTGGTAGGCTTTATAACAGCCATGGGAGTAGCCTTGGCCCTAGCACACTGTGCTTTTCAGGAGGGCCATATCGCGGTTAGCTTTATCATGGAACATTTTCCGCGAAAAATCCAGTCCATTGCAGCTGTCTTGGTTCATGCCGCTTCTTTAATGTTGTGGGCTGCAACTGTCTGGTCCCTGGGGAAATTTGGTCATGCTATGAAGCTAAAAGGGCTCGTTTCACCTTCGGCAGAAATACCTGTTTACCCTTTTATTTATGTGGTTGCTTTTGGCCTCTTGGGGCTTTGTTTGGTGCTATTGTTCAAGCTCCTAGTTTCATTCAGAGAAGTTCTCGGGACAAGTGCAGCTAAGAAGGTGGCACCATGAGTGTGTTTTTAGTTGGGCTAATTGGGATCGCGTTTTTCTTTGGCTTGGTAATGGTACGTATGCCGATTGCCTATGCTATGGCTCTTGTCGGTTTTGTTGGCTTCAGCCACCTCACTTCAGTACCGGCATCGTTGGATATGGTGGCTAAAGAACTATATAACACTTTTACTTCTTATTCACTGAGTGTTATTGCCATGTTTGTTTGGATGGGGTTTCTGGCTTACTATTCAGGGATTGGCACGAGTCTATACGTTTTCGCTTATAAAATGGTTGGACATTTGCCCGGGGGACTGGCAATTGCCACACAAGCAGCTTGTGCTATTTTCGGAGCGATTTGCGGCTCCAATACCGCGACAGCGGCTACCATGGCGGCCATCGCTCTGCCTGAGATGGATAAATATAATTATGACAAGTCATTATCCACAGCCAGTATTGCTGCCGGGGGCGTTTTGGGGGTCATGATTCCCCCAAGTGTTATTTTTATCTTATATGGCACTGCCACTGAACAGTCTGTGGGAACCCTTTTTATGGCCGGTATCCTTCCCGGGATTCTTCTGATGTTCTTAAACATGGGCATGATTTACTTGCTTACTTTGCGTAACCCGAGTTTAGGACTGGCCGGTGCCAAATCAAGTTGGGGAGAAAGAATTCGTTCCCTTCGGGGAGGGTTGGGGGAAGCCCTGGCTGTCTTTATTCCTTCTGTCGGTGGCCTTTTTGCCGGTTGGTTTACACCTACTGAGGCAGGTGCAGTAGGTGCTGGTGGAGTACTCATGGTCAGTCTTTTAGAGAGGCGGCTTGGTTGGGAAAAACTGAAAAAGTCCTTAGTTGATACTACTCGAACAACCGCTATGATTATGTTGATGCTTGCTGGAGCAATTATTTTTGGCCGGTTTATGGCTATAAGCAGAGTACCCTTTGAACTGGCAAACTGGGTCGGAACTCTTCCCTTACCACCGTTTGCCATTATGGGCATGATTCTTCTCATCTACTTCATCTTAGGCTGCTTTATTGATGCTTTAGCGCTAGTTTTACTGACCATTCCCATATTTTTCCCTGTGGTAGTTGAGACCCTAGGTTATGATCCGATCTGGTTTGGGGTGGTTGTAGTATTGGTAGTTGCCATGGGGGTTATTACTCCACCGGTAGGGATGAATGTTTATATTATTAAAGGAGTTGCCCCAGAAATCCCTTTAGAAACAATCTTTAAAGGGGTATGGCCGTTCCTCTGTACAATCATAATATGTTTAATCCTGCTGATGATTTTCCCGGGAATTGCTACCTTTTTACCAGAGCTGCTGAAGGGATCGTAAAAAAAGTATCAACGTCATGGAGGCGGCTCTCTATTCTACAAAAGATATTAGTAAGGCTCAGCGTGATAATTCTGCTGAGCCTATTTTATGCCCGGACATAGGCAAGTAATCCATAACGACAAAAGTACATTTATCCCAGTACTATTTAAGTAACCCATATGCTTCTAATTTACAGTTGACTTGTATTTCAATAGGAATAGTTGGGTAAATATTTGATAGCTTCCGCATGGTATTTTTGAAAGGCTTTATCGAAGCCAAGATAATCAGTCTTTAGCTCTTTTTGAGATTTATCTATAGCAGATTTTACTTGTTGACTAATTGCGTCATTAAAGAGTTCTTCCATTTTTTTAAGTTCTCTGGCTCGGAGAAATCAAGGTCTTTTCCGGCTTCCTCCATCATCATTCCTTCTGAGGTTACAGTATCGCCTGCGACTCGTTTTTCAAATCTGGGATTGGTATAAAAAAAGTCTCGAGCTTGGGCGTGTTGAACGAATACCAGTCGGAGTCTTAAGGCCAAATCAGGCTCTCGTAATAGGTAATTAGTAAGATCTCGAAAGTTTTCTCGTCTGGCAATATCTTCTAATAGAACTTCCGGGCCTTGGAAGGCTCCAAGGGAGTAATAAGAACCTTTCAGCACAGGCAGTAGTCCGTTCTCCTGAACCGGTAAGAATCTGTCTGTTTTGATGGTGGTAGTGAATAGCAGGGCCAATAGGATCAGGGGAATGGCTAAAAAGGGTAGGAGCAACTGGAAGAAACGGATCATCGGGACGAGACCGTAAGAAACCAACCAAATTAGAGATAAGGCAAATAGAACAAGTGGTACTATTGTGGGGGTTTGCGGAAGAAATAACATTTTATTAGCTAACAATGTTTCATAAAATATAGAGCTTAGTAAGGCAAGCCAAAACAGGAGATAAGCCTCAAGCTTTTTTAGTCTTAAATTATTATCCCAAGGTATTAGAAATATATGTTACGAAAAAATCCCCTCAGATTAACAGGCAGGGTATTTCTGAGCCATTACAATATAATTCTCGTCAACCCTAGTTGCAATAGAAGGTGCTTCGCGTGTTGAGGCGGAAGCACCTTTCTGCTTATGATTTTCCCGCGAATTGCTACCTATTTACAGAGCTGCTGACGGGATTGTAAAAAAAGTTAAGCGGGTGGCGATTAGTGTTTTCTCGATAGTACTAAAAGTATACCCATTATTGTCTTAGCATCCGAAAATTCTCCACGATTGGTCATCTCGACTGCTGTTTGCCAAGGGATAGTTTCAACTTGGAGGAATTCGCCTTCATCAAGGGGAAGGGGGTCCCAAGTTAAATCTTTGCCCCAAAAGTAGTGGATGATTTCATTAGAATATCCGGGAGCCATGTAAAAACTTCCTAAAGAGGTTAAATTAGCGCAATAACCGGTCTCTTCCCGTAATTCGCGTTGAGCACAGGTCATTGGTTCTTCATTTTCACTAAGCCTTCCTGCTGGTAATTCTAACAGACTGCAGCCTAGGGCGTATCTGTATTGTCTTACCAAAAGTATATTTTCGTTGTGAATAGCAACAATTGCAACTGCATTAGAAACTTTAATAATTTCACGTTCTGATTTTTGTCCATTGACGAGGCGGATAATGTCTCGCTCTAAGGTAATTATATGTCCTTTAAATAATACCTTACCCTCAACGCGTTCTTCAAAGAAGTTATTCTTAGGCATTTTTTCCCTCCTCGAAATAAAAGCATATTTTAGCTTTAACTTAATAATGGAAGATAATTAGCCAAACAACAATAGAAGATCTTTAACTAAACTAGTTAAAGATTATAATGAGTTTTTAACAAATAAGTCGCAGGGAAAAATACCCTTTGCGACTTATTTGTATTCCTAACATAGACAGTTTTCTCAAGCTATTCTTACCTAAATCAGTAATAGTTTAGGGATTAGTGGCCTGCTATAATAATCATATTCTTGGAATATTTTACATGGGCAGAATTACGAGTTAGTCGATAAATGGAGAATTTAAACAGCTAAGACTCAAGACCCAGTCTTCATATTTTAAGGAGGGATTTGAATGTACCTACCTGATTTTGATTATTATATGCCGGATAGTCTAGCAGAGGCCTGCGAAGCGCTCGCTCGTTTTGGTTCCAAAGCCAAGGTCTTATCCGGCGGGACGGACATTATTTCTAAAATGAAAAGTGGACTGCTCAGCCCTGAAATTCTAGTTTCCCTAAAGAAATTAGACGAGCTGACAAAAATTGAGTATGTTGCAGGAAAAGGGGTCGTCATTGGGGCAAGAGCCACTCACAATGACCTCGTTAATTCTAGCCTTTTAAATGAAAAATACCTTTCCATTTCAGAAGCTGCGCATCATATGGCAGCCAACCAAATCCGCAATATCGGCAC
>NZ_JUEE01000237.1:0-6904 GCF_000802135.1 Desulfosporosinus sp. BICA1-9 | reverse complement strand
TCGTCAAAGCAATCTGCCTTCATGTAGCCCATGACTGCAATTTGCGCTGCAAGTATTGTTTTGCGGGAACAGGGGCCTTTGGTGGAAGTAGAACTTTGATGAATCTTGAGACGGGTAAAAAGGGTATTGATTTTGTTTTAGAGTCGTCGGGGCATAGGGACCATTGTGAAGTTGATTTCTTTGGGGGAGAACCATTACTTAATTTTGGAGTCGTAAAGGACTTAGTCGAATACGGTAAAAAGGCAGCGGCGGTTCTCGATAAAACTATTAAATTTACCCTGACCACGAACGGAGTATTACTGGATGAGAAAGTCCAAAGTTTTCTCGAACAAGAGGAGATCAGTGTGGTCTTGAGTCTTGATGGCCGCCCGGAAGTGCATGATCGGATGCGGCCCTATGCCGGTGGTCAGGGAAGTTATGCTAACGTTACACAACGCATCCAACAGTTTGTAAGCAAGCGGCCAGATAGTTCTCCCTATGCGTTAGGAACGTATTATTACGTTCGCGGCACCTATACACATTTCAATTTGGATTTTGATCGCGATGTTTTACACATGGCGGATATTGGGATTAAACAGATCTCGGTAGAGCCCGTCGTGGCAGGTCAGGAGGACGCTTATGCTTTTCAGGAAGGGGATCTAGATAAAATTCGGGAAGCGTATGATCGCCTTGGTGAAGAATTATTAGTGCGCCGTGCCCAAGACCGAGACTTTAATTTCTTCCACTTCAATATCGCCTTGGACCAGGGGCCTTGCATGAATAAGCGGCTTTCCGGATGCGGAGCGGGACATGAGTATGTGGCAATTTCTCCGGAGGGAGATCTTTATCCCTGTCACCAGTTTGTGGGACAGGAAGACTATAAACTCGGGTCACTCTATGACGAAAACCCTCATCAACTAAAAGCTGAGCTGGTTAAGAGCTTTCGTTCAGCGCATGTCTATTCTAAGCCGTCTTGCCGAGAGTGCTGGGCTCGCTTTACCTGTAGTGGGGGGTGCCATGCAGCGAATGTTTCCTTTACCCAAAGCCTGACAGACGTTTATACTCTGGGCTGTGAACTTCAGAAAAAGCGTTTAGAAGTAGCGCTTTATGTAAAAATTAAAGAATCTCAACAAAATAGAATGATTTCTCCTGTTCCGGATGTCCGCTGTTAGGTAGTTTGGAGACTAAAGGTTGGATGGTTTGAGAAGACATGTTAGAATAATATTTATAAGTAGATGACCAAGGAGGCGAATTGCTTGAAGAAGAAATCACAACGTATTTTTGCAGGAGTTCTTGCTGTTCTCATTAGTATTGCAATGGTTGGTTCGGGACTGCTTGTGTTCTTCTTTACTGGAGATGAGCAACCTTACGGCTCGAATGCATCTCCACTGGCTGCCAATACTAAGGCAGGATACCAAGCCCAGAAGTTGCGTATAGATGCGATGGTTGAGCAGGCCAAGAAGGACCCTGAGAATGAACTCCTGCAAACCGCCCTTGGAAATGAGTATTATAACGCAGGGGTCGCTGCTCAAGAGGTCGCCCCCTCTGAAGTACAAGAGAACTTTAAACATGCAGTCGAGGTTTACCAGAATGTTTTAAAAACAAAAAAGGATGTCAATATCATGGTTGATATGGCGACATCCGCTTTTTATAGCGAAGATTATGAACTCGCGGAAAAAAGTTTCCAAGAGGCGTTAGAACTGGAACCTAATTTTCTGTTTGGCCTGATCAACTATGGTATTTTTCTATCACAAGCAAAGCAAGATTGGGCAGGGGCCGTTAATCAGTGGCAGAAAGCTCTTCCTTTAGCTCAGAAGAGTTCGGAGAAAGAGCAGATCCAAGCCATGATCGATCAGGCGCAAAGCCAACTGAAAGCTTCGGGGAACCAGGGGCTCTCCAACCCAAACCTACCATAAATTCTCTAGCGTACTTCTCAAGGAGGGTTTGAAATTTGTTAACAAGATGTTCACAAAAGCTTCACGCCCTCTTTGCTTTCTTTGGCTATAATTTTTTTATCATGAACGGAGGAACAGTCATTGCATTTTACAACCTTGGCGAGTGGAAGTTCCGGAAACGCAATTCTTGTCGGAGAGAATAATCGACATTTGCTGGTGGATTGTGGGATCAGTGGGAAGAGTTTGTTACATAATCTGTCCGAGTTAAACATAGCGGATTCTGAAATTGAAGGGATTGTGGTTACCCATGAACATGTAGACCATATCCGAGGAGTGGGAATAATTGCCCGCAAACTAAAGATTCCTATCTATGCTACGAAGGGTCTCTGGGAGGTCATGGGCCCTTGCTTGGGAAAGCTTGCTGAAGACCAGCGTATCAAAGTTCGAGATTCTTTTTCCTGTGCGGGACTTGAGGTCTTACTTTATCCCACATCTCACGATAGTCGGGAAAGTTACGGATTGAAGATATTACGTCCCAAACAAAAGGAAAAGAGGCATATGGCAGTCGGAATCGCTACAGACAGTGGAATAATTACTGATGATATGCATCGGCATTTGAAAGGGTGCGATGCTTTAGTTGTTGAGGCGAACTATGATGAAGAACGGTTAAAGTATGGTCCTTATCCGGCATACCTCAAGAGACGGATCAGCGGAAAATATGGACATCTAGAAAATAAGCAATTAGCGGCAGGTCTCTTAGAGTGGGTTGCAGAGAATACCCAACGGGTTGTGCTAGCCCATCTGAGTGCAGAAAATAATACTCCGGAGATTGCCTTGACCACGGTCAAACGAATCCTGGGAGACATGAATATCTCGAAAAAGTTCCCAGATCTAGAGATTCAGGTTGCTCCACGGTATACGCCGCATGAACTCATGCGATTAATGGAATAATAGCAATGGGAGGTAGTCATGAGCTATTACAATGACCAAAACAAATATTCAGGGCGTAGACCCCGCTTCTTTTCAACGTTTGCAATTGCATTAATTAGTGCTATCTTAGGCGGGGTCATTGCAGTGGCCTTGGTTCCGTCGATCTATGGAAATAAGCAACAAACACCTACAACCCAAGTGGTTCTAAATGGTGGGGCAACGACTCCGACCATCGTGACTGATGGAACGACAAATTTTCCGGTCGCTCAGATTGCCAAAGCCACGGGACCAGCGGTTGTCGGAATTGCTAACTTTCGATCGACAGGGGCTTTGTTCGGCGGGGGCGGTCTAACTGAGGTAGGAAGTGGCTCAGGCTTTATTGTTGATGCAGAACATGGCTACATTGTAACGAACAATCATGTCATTACAGGCGCCGAAAAACTCGTTGTCAGTTTGGCAGATGGACGTAATCTCGATGCCAAACTAGTGGGTGGAGATGAGCGTACAGATTTAGCTGTGGTTCAAATTTCAAATACAAAAGACTTGATCGCTACACAATTGGGAGATTCCTCAGTGCTTCAAGTCGGTGAACCAGTCGTAGCAATTGGAAATCCCGGCGGACAAGAATTTGCCCGTTCTGTGACTACAGGGGTTGTTTCGGCGACCAATAGAATCTTGAATATTCCTGGGGAAGCAAGTTTTAACCTTATCCAAACAGACGCTGCCATCAATCCAGGAAATAGCGGCGGGCCTCTGGTCAATTATCTAGGTAAGGTTATTGGAATCAATTCCGCTAAGAATCAGGAACCGGGGTTTGAAGGTATGGGTTTTGCTATCCCGATATCTGATGCATTGCCGACGATTAAACAACTGATAGAAAAAGGGTATGCCAGTCATCCAGGACTTAATGTTCAGATAGATCCTCGCTATACTGCTGAATATGCCAGTCAACGTGGTTGGCCAGCAGGGGCCTATGTATCCAGAGTAACGGCCGGCGGGCCGGCTGAACGTGCGGGAATTCGAGCCGGTGACGTTTTAACGAAAATCAATGATAAGGCTATCAAAAGTTCATTGGAATTAACTCATCAGTTGTTCAAGTATAAACCGGGTGACACGGTTACGGTTACTGTGTTCCGAGATAATAAGACTGTGGATATTTCAGTGACCCTGGTGGAAATTAAGTCGCAATAAGCTCTAATTCGAAAATGTTAAAAGCCTGTTCCTTAAGTTGGTAAGCAACCTAAGGTCAGGCTTATAATAATTCATAAAAACTGAATATTCATAATTGACTAATTATTGTCCCTGGGTAAATATAATTACAGGAATATTTGGCAAATTATTCAATAATCATAGTTTAGGACTTTTCGATGAAAAAATTAAAAAGGGGGAAAGAGAAATGTCAAATGCTTACTTAAATATTATTGAAAATAGGTTATCTGAATATTTTAGTCTTAAAAAGCATATCAACCTACATGGTCAAGTGATTGATCTATTCGCTACTCTAGAGATACAGAATGAAAAATATTTTGTCTCTAAAAGCATCAAGCTTTGGCGGGCAGAAAATTATGAGTACGTATTTTTAAGGTTATTTACTGATCTCACTGAACAAACTTTGCAAGAATTTATTAAGTACTTACAAACTTCAATTACATATTTTGTTAAACCGCATTCTGAGCATATGGAAAGTTTAATAACAGGGGTAATAATTGTCGACCAAGAACCAGATTCTCAGCTCCAAGCTCAAATTAGTTCTTTTCGTTACAGGAGGAACTTCAAGTTGACGTTGGAAGGTTGGGCTGAGATCCGCCTAATCCTTGTAATCCCCTCCTCTAATATAGTCATTACCAATAAAAGAGGCAAGGAGGTGAAGAAAATTTATACTCCGGTCTTCAAGCAAACACAATTTGACAGGGGATTTACAAAAATCAAAAAAATCATTACGTTCAAAAAAGTGTAAGGAGGTTTTTTTGTGAACTCATTAGTATTGATTGTAATTGCTATTATTGCCTTTATAGTCGCTTATTTAACGTATGGTAAATGGTTAGCCGGCAAATTTGGTTTGGATCCAACAAGACCAACTCCGGCCCATAGTATGAGTGATGGTGTAGACTATGTTCCGGCAAAGGCGCCGATTTTATTGGGTCACCATTTTGCTTCGATCGCCGGAGCAGCTCCGATCGTCGGTCCGATTGCAGCAGCAACCTTCGGCTGGATTCCGGCTTATCTCTGGATTGTTTTTGGTGGTATCTTTTTTGGCGCTGTACACGACTTCGGTTCGATTGTAGCTTCCGTTAGGCATAAAGGTAAATCCATAGGTGTTGTTATCAATGATACTATGGGTAAGACTGGTAAGCTGTTGTTTAACATCTTTGCTTGGTTAACTCTTATTTTGGTCATTGCCGTTTTTGCAATTATCATCGCCAATACGTTTGTGGCTACTCCTCAAGCAGGAACTGCTTCTATTCTCTTCATGGCCGTGGCCCTATGCTTCGGTTTTGGTGTATACCGAAAAAACTTACCTATGTTTATCACAACAGTAATCGGCGTCGCTCTGCTTCTCGTCTGTATTTGGGTGGGTATAATGTTCCCGCTTAAACTCTCATTTAGTACTTGGGTTACCCTAGAAATGCTTTATGTCTTCGTTGCTTCGGTTATTCCAGTTTGGGTTTTACTCCAACCACGTGACTATTTAAACTCTTTCTTACTTTATGGTCTCATCGTCGGATCAGTCATTGGCCTTTTCTTGTACCACCCGACAATCCAAATGACTTCTTATGCAGGATTTAAAGTAGGCAACAATTATTTATTCCCTGTATTATTTGTCACAATCGCTTGTGGAGCTTTGTCAGGATTCCACTCTTTAGTAGGCTCCGGAACCACTTCTAAACAATTAGACAAAGAAACCGATGCCCGGCTAATTGGGTACGGTGGTATGTTAATTGAATCATTGCTGGCCGTAGTAGCCTTAATAACTGCCGTAATGTTGGCCCCGGATATTTATAAGGAAATTATGACTAAGGGCGGCGGAGCTGTTCCTGTCTTTGCTAGCGGTACAGCCACCTTCTTGGCCACACTGGGGATTCCTGTGGCAACCGGCAAGGTTTTCGCATCATTGGTAGTTTCTGCGTTTGCTCTCACTTCATTGGATACAGCAACTCGCTTAGGACGCTATATTCTGCAAGAACTCTTTGAATCTGCCAGCAGCAATAAAGATGCTAAAGGCGAAACTATATCTTCCTTAAATAGGTATGTTGCAACGATTATCACAATAATCCCGGGTGCTTATCTGGCTTATAGTGGTCAAGGAATGGCTATTTGGCCGATCTTCGGCGCAGCTAACCAATTACTTGCTGCTTTGGCGTTACTCGCAGTATCTGTATGGCTGATTAAAAGCGGTAAGAGCAGCCTCTTTACCCAAATTCCCATGTACTTTATCTTCTCGTTTACTCTTACTGCCTTAGCGCTGTTCAGCATTAATAATTTTAAAGCAGGGCATACTGCACTCGCTACCTTGGCAGTTATTCTCTTTATATTAGCCATTGTCTTAGTGGTTTTTGCTCTCCAAGCTCTGAAGAAATCGAGCAATCCTTCCCAGACTAATGCCAAAGCATAATGTCATAACCAGTGGGCATATATCATAAAGGGCTTTTGATAAAAATATTTCGTCAATATTTTCCACTTCTTAAATCGCAGTAGTCTTAGAACTGCTGTGCCCTAACAGTTCCTGAATATACCTCAGGTTGAGTCCCTGCCTCAAAGAGATGGGTATATCTGCCCTCTGGCAAACATCTTTTAAATGTTTATTATTTCGACATATCTGAACCAATTCCTACTAATAATCATAACTATTGGTATATGGAAACAGCCGGAACACAATCAAAGGTGTTCCGGCTGTTATTTCGTTACGGTCCGGAAATGCATATCCGGTGGTGAAGCAGGCCAAAGCCGACTCCCGGACAAAGGGGTTGGCGATTTTACCACCTTTCATGGGTGGCGTACGTTTCAACCGTCGTCATATTCGTCTTGGCAACAGGCGGCCACTCTTTAAGCCTTTCGACCATATATTCAGCAAGCCGGCTCGCGTCTTTACTGCATTTTTC
>NZ_JUEE01000236.1:0-15031 GCF_000802135.1 Desulfosporosinus sp. BICA1-9 | reverse complement strand
ACTGCTTCAATTTCGACATTAAAGGACTTTGCTAATTCCTTAAGGTAGGAATAGCCAAACTGTGCTAAACGATCCTCGTTTTCAACCACTATCAGATCAGTTTCGCTTAGAGCCCTGAACATCTTCATTAGTTCTCGTCTGTGATCGTTAAGTCCACTAGCAACTTCTTCATATACATTAACAACTGTGTACTGCTTATCTATGCAATATTGGATCAATCGTTCTCTCTGCCTCAGAAGATGACCGTTTTCTTGTTGTTTTTTAGTTGAAACCCGACAATAGATAGACGCGTTTTTCTTTACGGATTGCACAACCTCCACAGAATTAACAATAGCTTCAATATCTTCAATCCTGTAGCGACGATGATTTCCAAAGGTCCTCACAGGTTTAAGTTTACCTGATGCATCCCACCGCCGCAGAGTAATCAACGTTACCCCTAACCGATGAGCCGCTTCACTTATATCTATTAAATTGCTCGCCATTGCATTCACCTCTACTATATTATAACACAAGCAGTGGTAATTTAAAGAATATTTGATTAGCAATGATGATATTTGTGTAAGATTAAAGCAACTGGTTCTATCTCCTATATGAAATTTGTGAAAGTAAGGGGATCGACATTCAGCCCATTCACAATGGCCCCATAATGAAGATGAGATCCCGTACTTCGTCCACTATTACCGCTATAGGCAATTAGATCAGCTTTTTTAACTTGATCCCCTTTTTTCACTAAGAGACGAGAATTATGACCATAAAAGGTTTCAATTCCATGACCATGATCAATAACAACCTTATGGCCATAAACGGGATCTCGCGCAGCAAAGGTAACAACACCAGCAGCTGAGGCTAAGACTGGAGTGCCGTAATTACAGGCGATATCAATTCCATTATGATACTCTGTCGATCGGCCTCCGAAGGGATTGCGGCGATAACCGAAAGAAGAGGTGATTTCACCTTCAGCAGGTAGAATAGTCGGTGTGTGATCAAGTTTATCTTTTTGAAGGACTGCTACCTCGTAATAACGTTGTAAGAGGTTTAAATGTTCAGTCACTATTGTGGCTTGATGGTCTAGCGTTTGAATTGCTGGCTTAGATGACCCAAAGCTTTGAACGGCAGGGTCAATCCCCCGGCTTACGGTTGCACTGGATGAGGTCGGATTAATTTTTAGAAGAGAGGAAAGTTTCTCCTCTAACTGCTTAATGGTTTGGAGATCGTCGGTTATTTGATTGGACATTTCGTTTAAGTGAATGATCTCTTGATCACGTTCAACGAGCGTGGTCTCCAGTTGATCAATGTGGTTTAAGGTAGGTTGGCGTTCCTTTATATAATGATTCAAATAGAGGTTTTGAGCAAATAGCCCTATCATTATCACACCAATAAGGAGCATTCCGCCACCAAGAATCTGTTTGCCTAGTTTGGAAAATTGAAACTGGTGAGTATTAGAATGATCAGGTGGAATGAAGATGATGGTGTATTTATTTTTCATTAAATTCCTCCAGAAACTATGTTAAATCAAAAGCTTTGCAGTCTTCGACTATTGGTATGATTTTTTTAGAATATCTAAGAGTACAATAAACGTCATTTCGCTGCTTGTCAACAAGTCAAGCTAAATTTGTCGAATGAATTTAATTCTACATTATCCGATATAGGAAAAACATGCCCACCACAATAAAAATTGAGGGAGCATGTCTTATCTTCCTTAGGGGAGCTTTAACGAGGAAGGAGTCCAAGTAGTTGGCGAGCTTCTATGGGACTTGCTACTGGGCGATCCAAACTTTCGGAAACCTTAATCAATCGATCAACTAAAGGAGCATTTCCCTGCGCAAGGACCCCTTTGCGGTAATAAATATTGTCTTCAAAGCCCGTTCGCACATGTCCTCCTAGCAGAATACCGAAGGTGTTCATGCTTAATTGATGCCTGCCAATACCTGAAACGGTCCAGGTTGAAGTAGGCGGGATCAGATCGAGAAGAAAGAGCAGGTTTTTAGCGGTGGCAGGCATCGCTCCAGGAACCCCTAAAACAAAATTAAAGTGTAAAGGGTTATCTAGCAGGCCCTGTTTCACAAGGGTTAAAGCGTTTTGAACCATCCCGCTTTCAAAGACTTCAAGTTCGGGTTTAACCTGATGGGTTTGACAAACTCGGGCAAACTCTCGAACCATAGGTAAGGGATTACTGAAAGTATCATCCCCAAAGTTAACACTCCCCATACTCAGGGAAGCCATTTCTGGAGCCAGGGTTACAGGCTGGACCCGTTCCTCTGCGGTCATTCCGACGGCTCCCCCAGTGGATACCTGAATAATAAGATCGGTTTCGGTTTGAATATAGGAAATCGCCTCGGCAAACAGTGCTTTATCTTGCGATGGGTTCCCGAATTGATCGCGCATGTGCAAATGGACGATGGACGCTCCGGCATCGCGCACTTTTTTAGCTTCGTCGGCAATTTCGCGAGGGGAAAGAGGTAGGTATGGCGTTTGTTCGCGTGTGACTTCTGCGCCAACTAGGGCGACAGTGATAATCAGCTTTTCCATGGATTCCCTCCGATACACTGAACCTCAGTTTTATTTTACAAGTTCACTAGGAACGCAGAGGGGGATTATTGCGTTGTTTTTCCTTAGGGACCATACAAGTCCCGCTCGCCCGACAGACTAGGATGGGTTCTTCAAGGATCTCAGCCGCCGAACTGCTGCCGGGTAGCGGAGAGATCACCTTTTTAGCTTCAAAGCTCATTTTGCGCGATGTATTTCCATACTGCGTAATAACGCCGGTGGCTTCGATATAGTCCCCGGCAAAGACTGGGGCAAGAAACTCGATAGTGTCATAAGCCACAAAAAGACCTTCATCCCCATCAGTATAGATGAGTAATTCGGTGGCCACATCTCCAAAAAGCTTAAGCATATGCGCTCCGTCCACTAAGCCACCACCGTAGTGAGCATCCCCAGCGCCGATGCGTAAACGAATTTTGCCTTCGTACATCGATCTCACACTCCTTAGTTTACTCATTGAAACTATCACAAAAAGATAAATGAATATCCCGAACTCTTACCTTGCTTCATGCTTTTATTTTTGCTATTTAATCCTTGCTAGATCGAGCTAGTACCCGATCAAGAACAAAGCTCGCCACATCTTCTGCATACGTGCCAGGGCCGAAGCCTGCATCGTAACCTAATTCTTTGGCTAATTCATAGTTAATCCTTGGGCCTCCAGCAATCAAAAGAAAACGGTCCCTTAGTCCTTCTAATTCGAGGAGTTCGACCATCCGAGTAAGGTTGTGGAGGTGGAGGGATTTTTGCGTGACCACTTGAGAGATTAAGATTGCATCGGCGGAGACTTCGTGTGCTTTCGCTAGTAATTCTTCACAAGGAACTTGAGCTCCAAGATTGAAAGCATCTATTTCGTGATAACTCTCAAGTCCTTTATGGGAGTTATACCCTTTCATGTTCAGGATGGCATCGATCCCAACTGTATGGGCATCGCTTTCGATGCAGGCACCCACCACGACCAGCTTACGACCGAGCAGAGTGCGGATGCGGTTTTCGATTTCCGGCTTTTCCAGGCGTTCATGTGAGAGCTTAGGGATTTCAATGCTGGTGTAGTCCACACTGACCGGAGAACGTGCATATAGGACGAAGAAACTAAAGTCTTCCCCTAAATCATGCGCATGAACTACCTTAGGATCTTGAAAGCCGCTCTGCAAAGCAAAGCGTCGGGCGGCCTCCTGCGCTTCCTCTCCAAAAGGAACAGGTAAGGTAAAGGAAAGTTGTACGATGCCATCATCAAGAGTATCCCCATAAGGACGAACCTGTTTAAGATCAAGCGTAGGCATGAAAATCACCACCTTATTCGCTATTCGTAGTCCGATGTCCGAAGTTCGAAGTTCGAAGTTCGAAGTTCGAAGTTCGAAGTTCGATGTTCGATGTTCAATGTTCGTTGTCCATTGTTCATTGTTCGTGGTTCGTATCAGTATAACGTATTCGAACTACGAATTACGAACCAGAGCGACTTTCCTTAAGTAGATTAAGAAAAGGATTTAAGTAATTAGGACGTTTAGTAAAGACACCGTCAAGCCCTCGGCCGCCTGTTGGCTTTCGAGAAATCTCCGCAAACATACCCTGCTCCAGGGCCGAGAATAGACCCGTTTTTTGAATCTCTTCCAACATGTTAACCGCCTTCTGAAGGGTTATTTGAGCACGTTGTTGTACCAAGCCGTCCGTGACAAAGGTTATTTCTTCATGGAAATGCCCTATTGTCTTAAAAACCAGCTTTGCGGACTCCAGACTTAGAAAGCGGTCTTGCATGAGGGGAGTATGAATGGCTTCAGTAAGCATCCCCAGCAGATGTATGCTTTGACCGGTTAAGACAGAGGCCACATTGAAAAGAGTGTCCTGAACATGTCCGCGAAAGATGTTTCCGGTTATATATTTGGTGGGTGGCATGTATTTGATAGGGGACCGGGGGAATATCTCTCGAATCATCTGAGCCTGGGCAATTTCATAGAGGAAGGCATCCGGCACATCGGGGTTGATTTCCATGGCATGGCCTAGACCCTGTTGTTCTTCTGGAAGCCCAGACAGGAAGGCAAATTGTTCGTTAAGAAAGTTTGAAGCAAGGACGGTGTGCGCTGCTTCCATCGCATCAGCTGTGGTCAGATAATTGTCCTCGCCCGTGTTGATGATGATCCCAGCAAAGCCGTTAATTAAGCGAGAAAAATATTGATCGATAAAGGTGCGCTGCATGTTGATGTCGCGAAAGATGATGCCGTACATGGAGTCATTGAGCATTACATCAAGTCGTTCTAAAGCACCCATGGCTGCGATTTCCGGCATGCAGAGCCCAGAGCAATAGTTTGTAAGACGAATGTAGCGCCCCAGTTCTTGCCCGACTTCATCTAAGGCTTCACGCATAATTCGGAAATTTTCTTGGGTCGCAAACGTTCCCCCAAAGCCCTCGGTAGTCGGCCCATAGGGCACGTAATCGAGAAGGCTTTGGCCAGTAGAGCGAATCACAGCGATGATGTCGGCACCTTGCCGTGCGGCAACCCGCGCCTGTAAGACATCTTCGTAAATATTGCCCGTGGCGACAATGACGTAGAGATAAGGTTCTGGAACTACACTTAAGGTCGAAAAAGAGTGCTCACGTTTATGGCGTTGGCTGCGAATGTGCTCTATAGAAGGCCGAGCGAGGTCGAAGGTCTTTTTTGCGATTTGGTCCTCGGAGAAATCCGGGAGATTCTCGAAGGATATTTCATGGCGTGCCAATCGTTCAGCCAGGATCTGTGGTTCCGCTTTGAAGTGGAGGCAGGCTTTGGCGAAGATGCGAGCGACCCCTTCATCGAGGAGGAGATGCTCTTTTAAGTAGTCGACAACGTTATTTGGCAAGGGAATCCCCTCTTGGTCAACGCCATTAATACCCAGCAAGCGAAGAACTGTGCGTTCGATACTGACCGTACTGTGGGAAAGGATAAATGGGGTAATTTGCTCAACGATGTCCTGGGCCAGTGTTCTTGCCTTCCTAATTAGATCCGGATCCAGATTAAGTTTGTTTTGGACGTATGGGCGAGTCAAGCGGATCACCTCTTCCAGGGTAGTTTTGAGTGGCGAGTATTTAGTAAAAAGTGATTTAGAGAACGCTACAGACTTCTGTTAGGGCAACCAGACTTGTTGTTTTTGGATGTCCACCAGGGGAACGGTAGAATGAGGAAGCAAAGCTTCCGCGATCCGCTCAGTTGAGATTGGCGTGATAGGGTGCCAAGAGCTTAACGTGAGCATCGCAAGCTGGGGACGTTCCAGTAACTTCACTTCGATTCCTCGGGACTTTAAACCATTCCATACGTTAGGAGAAAGTAAAATATGAGCAGGAGTTCGAACTATAAACTGACGAGGTAAACGTCCCGCAGTACGGAGCGCTAAGTAAAAGGAGTCGGTAAGCGCACCTTTGACGTATACAGCTTCGACTTGGGGTGGAATGAGGGATTTCACGTCTTGGTTCCAGAGAAAACACGGTAAGGGAAACCAGGCGCCTTGTTCAAAAAAGGCGTTGTGATTTATAAAGACGTCTTGAGAAGTGCTGCCAATGGAGAAACCACTCCCGGGTGAAAAGGTAGGAAGTTGTAATAATTCTAGGATATTTAGCGAGCGTTCGGTCACTTCTTTTAAGGAGTTTCCTAAAGCGGCACCTGTACTTAGAATTACACTCATATCCTGATTCACGGCTCTCTCAATCTTCTCTCCCCCCTTCAACTTCTTTAACCTGTCAAGGGCGACCGCTTCTTTTGTGCGATCAGACCCCCATGATAACACAGAAATATGAGAGAGTCGGTTCAGTGCCCCATCCACATGAATCCGAGTTGCGCCATGCTGACGCAGGCGTGAAATCCCCTCTAGGAGTTCTGATAGAGCTGAGGGACCTGCCATACGAAAATCTCCGGGTTCGGTTATTTTGAGAATAAGCCAAGAGCCGAACTGAGGATGGTTTCCCCAAGCTTCAAGAATGTCATAGCCTTTCGGGGTGTCAGGAAGAAAGCGTTCTGCTGTAAGAATGATTTGCCCGAGATGCACTGTAATAGAAGGTTTAGGATGGCGGTAAATGGCATCGAATGTTTCACCATCATACCCAATGGAAGTTAGTCCAAGGCATTGACCAGGAAAAAGTCTATTGACGGCATTTAAGGCTGTTGTTTTGCCTGCATTCTTGGCAAGCCCCGCAAAGACTAGGGTGGTATAAGGGGAAAGTCTGGAGCGTAACTCAAGCAGCCAATCATCAGACTTAGGCATAGGTTCTCTCATAGAGTTCGCGCAGGCGAGGGTTTTCGCGCATGATCGCCAGAGCAATTTCGGCATGTCCTTCGGTATAGCCGTTTCCAACCAGCATGGTTACGTCCTTACCGATGCCCTCCGCACCTAAAGCTGCTGCTGTAAACGAGGTTGCCATACTAAAGAAATAGACAATGCCTTTATCCCTAGTCGCTAGAATGCTGCCGAGTTCAGTCCGGGGAATGTTGACCATATTTAAAGTAAGATCCGCTAATTTCCCCTCGGTAAGACCTTCGATTTCACGCAGCACCCATAGTGAGTCGCAGGCATCCCCTTGAAGGGCGATGAGCGGAAGACCAGATTCTTTCATCCGCTTCACACCTGCGCTAGACTGACTAATGCCGATCACCTTGCCGGTAACACCTGCCCGTTTACAGGCTTCGTGAAGGCATAAAAGTCCGGATTTTCCGCCCCCGCCGATCACCACGACCGTATCTCCAGGTTTGACGATTTTCGCAGTTTGGGCTGGAGCACCCGCCACATCAAGCACCGCCAAAGCCAGTTTTTGGGGCATGTCGTCTGGAAGCTTTACATAAATACCGCTTTCAAATAAGAGCGCTTCGCCTCGAATTTCTACTTGATCGACATCCTTATGTATGGCAAGGATTTCCTCAATGTGGAGGGGAGTCAAGGATAAGGAAACAAGAGTGGCAATTCGATCACCTACGTTCAAGGGACGATTCTGCAAAGCAGATCCGATGGCCTTAATTTTCCCAATCAACATTCCACCAGATCCGGTGACTGGATTGTGTTGTTTGCCACGCTCAGCAACCGTTTTCAAGATGATTTGAGCAATTTTCTCCGGAAGACCACCAGCTTCAGTTTTAATTTGGGTAAACGAGGCTGAGTCAATGTTTAACACTTCTACATCTATAAGGATCTCGTTATCATACAGGGCCGAGAAATCATTGTTGAGGGTTTCTGCGGGTTGCGGCAATACCCCTAGGGGTTTAAGGACTCGATGAGTTCCGTAAGGGCAACCTAATGACATAAAACTATCTCCTTTCAATCTTGAATATTCAATTACTAGACCTTACTTAACGTGGCGATGTCGACGGTCAAGATTTTCAGGTTCCAGAGAAAGCTTCTGATGACTTAAGAGTTTTAGAACCCCGACCTGAGGATCGTTTTCTCGGCAGTACTCACATTGACACTCTTCTTGCAAAAGATTAGGCTCATCGTAAACCGTAATCACCCCTTCGTAGTTGCGGAGAACGACTTTATTAGGTCCCATGGAAATCAGATATTGAGGACTGACTGGTATCTTGCCGCCGCCCCCGGGAGCATCGACGACATAGGTAGGAACAGCATAGCCGCTAGTATGTCCGCGCAGGTTTTCCACGATCTCAATGCCTTTCGATACTGACGTCCGGAAATGTTCAATGCCAGTCGAAAGATCGCATTGATAAATATAATAGGGGCGGACCCGGTTCTTGACCAGTAGATGCACCAATTTCTTCATGATATTTGGGCAATCATTGACTCCCCTGAGCAGAACGGATTGATTGCCCAGTGGGATTCCGGCATCTGCCAGACGCGCCAAGGCAGCCTGGGATTCAGGCGTGATTTCTTTGGGATGATTAAAATGGGTGTTAACCCAAATGGGATGATACTTACGCAGCATTTGGACGAGACTATCTGTAATGCGCATGGGAAGGACGACTGGAATACGGCTGCCAATCCGGATGATTTCGACATGAGGAATGGCACGTAAATTAGATAAGATGTAATCTAAACGATCATCCGAGAAGGTGAAGGGATCCCCACCCGAGATCAAGACATCACGGACCTGCGGGGTGGCTCGGATGTAATTGAGGGCCTGCTGAAAGTGTTCTAAAGGTAGGGCCTGATCGGTTTGGCCCGCCATACGCCGCCTAGTACAATGCCGGCAATACATAGAACATTGATCTGTTACGAGCAACAAAACACGATCCGGGTAGCGATGGGTTAAGCCTGGAACGGGAGAATCCGTATCTTCGTGAAGGGGGTCAAAGAGGTCATATTCCCCGACATGAAGTTCCAAGGCGGTGGGAATCGCTTGTTTGCGTATTGGACAATGGGGATCATCGGGGTTAATGAGCGAGGCGTAATATGGCGTGACAGCCATACGAAGAGTTTCTAGGCATTGGGTAATGCCCGTTTCTTCAGCTTCTGTCAATGGGATAACCTCTTTTAGTTCTTCAACGGTCGTAACTTGTTGGGAGATTTGCCAGTGCCAGTCATTCCATTGTTCATCAGGAACCTGAGACCATTTAGAGAGGTCTTGACGAGTGCGCATAAAGGGAACCTCCTCGGTGTTCATTTAATAGGATGTGCTCTGTGTAATCGTAGTGTGCAAACTTCATGCCAAGGGGAAAAACAGTCTTAAAGACCACGTTTTAGCATGAAGCTGGAATCTAAGCATAGCACAGAGGTCAATATTAGCCCAAAAATAGGCGAATAGATGCCAGTTTTTGGGCATAAATCATTAGGAAATTGATATTGTAAGTATATTCATAAAAGTTAGAATAGATATTAATAATTGAAGGGATTTACAATAATAGCCTAGAATTACTGAAATGAAAGGCTAAAAAGCTTGCAAATTAATAATTAGATGTGATTTATGCAGGAAAATATTAGGCTAATACTAGCTGAGGGGGATTATGCTTGCCTAATCATTCACAGACAGAGGTCGATACCTATTTAGAGTTGGTTTTAAACCATATCGCTGAAGCAGTTCAAGTGGTTAATTTTGAGGGAATAACCATCTATTACAATAAGTTGGCAGCAGAAATGGATGATTTTCAAGTTTCGGATGTCCTAGGTAAACATATTATGCAAGTCTATCCCTCACTAACCTTGGAAACGAGCAGCTTTATGACCGTCTTAAAAACGGGAAAACCATTACTTGACTTGCAGCAAACCATTGTAACCAGTACAGGCAAGATCGTAAACATTATCTGTTCCACGTTCCCCTTATATCGCAACGGAGTTTTAGTTGGAGCCTGCGATATATCTCAAGATATTACCAAAATTAAAGAATTATCCGATCGTGTGATCAATCTCCACTCAGAATTGTTGGATACGCGGATTCGAGAACGACAGAAAATAAAACTTGTGGCCCCAGAGGGTCTTGCCCGCTATACGTTTAACGATCTGATTGGTAGTCATGATTCGATGATCAAACTTAAGATATTGGGACAACGAATAGCAGTTAATTCGTCGTCAGTTTTAGTGGCCGGAGAAACAGGAACTGGTAAGGAATTGGTAGTTCAGTCAATTCACAATGCCTCTGCTCGGAAAAACGAGCCTTTTGTGGCTCAAAATTGCGCCGCCTTTCCGGTTACATTGCTAGAAAGCATCCTGTTCGGAACCGTAAAGGGTAGCTTTACTGGAGCAGAAGATCGTCCGGGTTTGTTCGAGTTAGCTCATGGTGGCACCTTGTTTTTAGATGAGATTAATTCCATGCCTATGGAACTCCAGAGTAAATTACTGAGAGTTCTACAAGATGGAACCTTACGGCGCATAGGGGACAACAAGGTCAGGCAAGTTGATACTCGGATTATTACTTGCATGAACATGAACCCTGAAGATGCCGTGCGGAATAAAGAACTCCGGATTGACCTTTATTATCGTCTAAATGTTGTATCCCTGACTGTTCCCCCGCTTAGGGAACGAAAGAGTGATATTCCCGCTTTAGCAAATTACTTTATAAGTATGTATAATCGAAAATTATGTTGCCGAGTAAGCGGAATAAGTGAGGAAGTAAAGCAAACCTTTTATAAGCATTTATGGCCAGGTAATGTCCGAGAATTACAGCATGCCATTGAACATGCTATGAACATTATTTCGGGTCAGATCATAGAATTAGAGCATCTGCCATCCCACTTGCGTCAAAAAAATGACCCTAAAATCAGTGGCGATAACCAAGTCATCCTCGGGGAGCACAGCTTGCCAGAAATATTGAACAATGTTGAAAAACGGTGTCTAAACCAAGCTATGGAACAATGCAAAAATAATATTTCTAAGACAGCCATACTATTGGGTATCCCTCGCCAAACTCTCCAGTACAAGTTAAAAATGTATGATCTGAGCTCTAATTATTCTATGCCCAAAAATCGGCAGGGAATAATGGGAGCGGAATAAGAGACCATATGATTTTTTAGGAGAAAGTCCTTGAAACTAGCGACTTTAAGAGCGACTCTCTAAAAAAAATCTCATAATGGCATGACGTTTGCATATAGTCATAATTGATGTTCATTTCTAGAAAGGAGCAACAGGGTAGTGCACACTGAACCACCTTGACGAACACGAAACGGGAGGCTAAATCAATGAGTAAGTTTTCCTTCGATGGACAACCGAATTTAAGGTTATTGACAAATAAGCAGATTGAAACAGATGACTTAGACATAGACCCATTACCTCCGCTACTGTTTGTCCACAAAGCCCCTTATCACTGTCCGAAGAAACTTGTGAGGCTATTATTACCTATGCCAAACACGGGTTACCGATGAACATTTTATCCATGGCCATGGCCGGTGGTACCGCGCCCGTAACTTTAGCAGGTACCTTGGTGACCCATAACGCGGAAGTCTTAAGCGGCATAGTGCTATCTCAATTAACCAATAAAGGAACCCCGAACGTGTACGGAAGCTCAACAACCATCATGGATTTGAGATCTGCTTCCGCGACGATCGGTTGCCCTGAATTAGGGATGCTAAGTGCTGATGTTTGCAAATTGGCTGGCTCAGTATTATAATATACCGAGCTACGTGGCCGGGACGTAGACAGATAGTAAAATGGGTGATCAACAAGCTGGACATGAGAAAACCCTGACTATGATGCTGCCCGCGTTAGCAGGCGCTAACATGATTTATGGCTTAGGCATGATTGAATTAGGAATGACTTTGGATTTTGCCCAGCTAGTTGTTGACAATGAAATCGCCAAAATGGTTAGAAAAGTGGTCGGAGGAATCTGTGTAACGGATGAAACCCTCGCAGTGGATGTGATCCGTAAGGTAGGCGCCGGAGGACACTTCCTAATGGAAGAGCATACATTTAAACACATGAAAACCGTCCAATCCCAAAGTCAACTGTTCGATCGAACCCCCCGTGAAAATTGGTCAGATAATGGCTCTAAAGATATAGTGACGCGGGCCAGAGAACAAGTTCGGTATATTTTAGAACATCATAAACCTGAACATCTTCCAGCGCCTGTAGCACAGCAACTTCGTGAAATCATTGAAGCGGCTGAACAAGAGTGGGAAATTCATAAACCGAAAACGCGCCAAAGAAGGCGTAACCTTTAAAATTTTGTAGAAGGTCTCTATTTAAATGGGGACCTTTAAGCAATTGTAATAATAAAAATTTTCGAATCAAGGCAGGATTTGTCTATAATCTCTAGAATGTAGTTTATTTATAAATGGGATGCTTTGGAAGAAGTGCCAAATTTTCGGCATCTAATAACTTCTATTGCAACATTAAAACGATTGATTGATTGAAGAATAAAAGAAATTGAAACATGTAAAAATGCCAGTAATAATTGCCATCATTATTAATAAGAGAGAGGAGATGAGTTATGGTAATTTTTGAAAATGTATCTAAAGAATATGAAGATGGCACAGTTGCAGTAAAGGACTTAAGTTTAACGATTTCACTTAAAAAACCGTGTAGATATCTGTCTATGCGGTTTTTTCTTTGATAATATGTCTCAAGAGAAACACTTCAATATGCCCGAGAAAAACACTTATAGCGCGAAGATTAAGGAGAAGTTTTCTTCGAGAGAAAACCGCTACCTCTAAGCCTATAGAATGAAAACCAGTCATTTATGACATTAGTCAAGTATGCTTTGGTGCATAATCAGCAGGAATACATAATACATTCGCTTGGGGGGTTACATTAAGATTGATTTTTCTTTATAATATAATAAAACAACTACGCAATAAAGGCGCGCTAAGAGAGAATCGATGCGCGCCTTCTGAATGAAGAAAAATGTCCATCATCAAGAGCATGGGCGTTTTGAAAACGAAAAATATAGTTTGGAGGTCGTGTTTGACTATGGAGACAAAGATGCCGATGGTACTTGATATCATTAGTGAAAATATTATTAAGCATGGCAATCCGCTGGCCTTAAAGGGTTCAGAGGTCGCGTCTTGGGCTAAAGAACTTGATTTGCCAGTTAAAGGGGAATTGCTATTCTATACCGGTGGGGAATATCAGTTGTTGCCCTTTATTGACTCTCTGGTTAAAACGATAACCCATCTTGATCAGGGCAGCAAGATGTTTTCCATGATGATGGGCGCCCGAAATATCCTCAATAAGACTGGGATTAACGCGGAGAAAATGTACGCATCGGTCCTTGCCAAGGACAAGGTGAGGTATAATTCCGTATGTTTGAAAGCTGCCAAGGTGCTCCAAGGACTGGGTTATGAGTTCTGTTACGCGGGAAATGAAGAACTGTATAGTGGTGCTTTACTCTATGAACTGGGTTATTTAGAGGATATGAAGACCTATGTCCAAAAAGTGGTTGAGGTCATTAGAAAGAGTGGTGCCAAAACCATTGTCTGCCTCTCTCCCCATGCGGCAGAAGTCTTTAAATTTGTTTATCCAAAAATGGTGGAAGGGTTTGACTTTGAAATCGTCACCTATGTGGATCTGATCTGGCAACGAAGAGATAAGCTTGCTAAGATCCAATCCACAGGGCCGGTCGTTATTCATGATTCCTGTCGTTTGGCTCGTGAGTTAGGAATTCATCAGGAATTACGAGATATTCTTGAAAGTGTTGGAGCAGACGTAAAAGAGGCGCCTCGCAATCGAGAATGGACCTCATGTTGTGGCGGACCCATAAAAATCCTCTTTCCAGAGTTATCCCATGTCATTGGAGCCCGCCGTGTAAATGAATTGAAAGAAAGCGGCGCTGAGCATATTTTGACATCGTGTCCCTATTGTTTATCAGCCTTAGAGGGCGGTAGAGCCAAGGGAGATTCGGCCATTATAGAAGATTTAATCGAATTCCTATATAGGGGGGTTAAAGCATGACCGTCGATTTAAGAAAGGACTTTGTCGCTTATGCCAAGGACCTAAATAAAGCGAGCGAAGATACCAATATTCGAACAGCAATCACTAGAGCGGTCAGTTCTTACCGCAGCACAGTTGCCGAAACCTTAGAGCGTTATCCTCACACTCCAGAATTGGCAGAGGAAGTGAAGGAGATTAAACGCAACGCAATTGCTAATAATGATGAATTAGTAAAACAGGCAATGGCTTCTGTTGAGCGCAATAAAGGAAAAGCATTCTTCGCCAAAGATCATCATGCTGCTCTAGAAATTGCCCTCGGCATCATCGGTCGGGGTAAAACCGTGGTCAAAGGGAAAAGCATGTTGGGTGAAGAACTTCATCTGCGTGAGTATCTGGAGGAAAATGGCAACGAAGTTTGGGAGACCGACTTGGGCGAGTTCATCCTCCAACTGCGCAAGGACCGCCCCATGCACATAGTCTCTCCATCCATTCACGTGCCTCGTGAACAGGTAGCGGAAGTTTTTAGCAAGTTTTTTGGTAAAGAAGTACCCCCTGATATTGCCGAAGAAGTTAAGGTCGTACGGGAGTTCATGAGGGAGAAGTATTTTACAGCTGATGTGGGAATGAGTGGAGCCAATGTCGTGGCGGCAGACACCGGTGCGATGGTGATTATTGAAAATGAGGGGAATGTACGGCTTTCTACTGGTGCTCCCCCGGTTCATATCGTAATGGTAGGAACCGAGAAAATAGTTCCTGCGTTCCAGGATGCTATGAAAGTTGCTGAGGTTACTTGGCGCTACGCACAATATGGCGTACCAGGGTATGTTAATATTATCAGTGGTCCAAGCAAAACCGGGGATATAGAGAAAGTAACTACCTACGGGGCGCACGGCCCTAAAGAATTTTATGTGATCTTCGTGGACAATGGTCGCAGCGATATGGCTAAGGAGGAAAAGTTTAGTCAGGCTTTGCATTGTTTACGTTGTGGTGGATGTATGTATGAGTGTCCGATCTTCCAAGTGACAGCAGGTCACTTCGGGCATGTTTATATGGGTGGTATCGGTGCGATTTGGACGGCATTCGCGTCTGGTGGCATGGAGAAAGCGGCTCCCCTCGTTTATTCCTGTCTGCGTTGTGGCAGATGCGTAGAACGTTGCCCGATGAGCATCGAGGTACCAGCCATGGTGGGAGAGCTGCGCGAACGCATCGTCTATGGTAAATACTA
>NZ_JUEE01000235.1:0-8538 GCF_000802135.1 Desulfosporosinus sp. BICA1-9 | reverse complement strand
GATATCAGGGTGATTGACATGACCACCAACGATCTCTACGATCCGCCGGTGACGTAAGCAATTTGCCCACAGAAAAGGAGGCGCCTTTTGAACTGCACCCAGTTCTTTAGGTGCCTCATTCTTCGTTGTCTTCATTCTTTTGGAAAATCGAATTCTGTTGCGTCAGGTCAACGTAAGGATACTGATCTATTCATCTTATTTTTCTTTACTATGTAATTATTGTGGATTTCGTATTATCCGCTGTTGCAGTTGTTATGCTATAATCACACCATAATATGGAGAGTCGTACTTTATCGAATGTAGAATGGATTATTCAAGAATGATCCGGATAGTTTCATTAACCCGAGATCTATCTTACAAGGAGGAATATTATGAATCTCATACCACGGGTTGAATCTCAAAAATTGACTGCCTCTATTTGGGAAACACACACTCCATCCGAAAACAAACTTGAATTAATTGAGGGAGAGGCTTTATGGGGTGGCGCAGAAAGAGATCGATTATTAATGGCTCTCCTTTATAATGTAGGATTAAAACATTTGGTGGAAATCTTACCCTCTGAATCAAAGCAGAGTTTATGCCAACTATGTCAGGGGGAGGCTTAATCCAGTTGTTCTCTAATTTCTCTTGGTATGTGACAGGGAAAAGACCTAACGTTATGCCCGTGGGGAAGGTTTCCATAAAATCATAGTTTCCTTTAAAATATTGGATAAAACATTAATTGCATATAATGGCACATTCGTTAACCATTCTTCATGTCTGTAATCCGACATTGATGTGCGGATTGCATACTTCGGCTGATACTTTTGACAGAAACTCTTTAGGCTTTTAGCCTGGAGGTTTTCTGCGGCTTTAACCTCAAGAGGCACAATATTCATTTCACTTTGGAATATAAAATCGATTTCTGCACTAGCCTTTTCTGCGGACCAGTAATAAGGCGTTATTTCTCGACTGGCTATAAGCTGCTGTAGTACGTATTGCTCGGTTAAGGCGCCTTTATACTCTTCAAATAGTTTGTCCCCCTCAAGCAACGATTTAATATCAAGTTCACTCATTGCACCGAGCAATCCAACGTCAAGAACAAATAGTTTAAACGCATTGAAGTCTTGATAAGCTCTGAGTGGCATGTCGGGCTTTGTGACTCTGCTTATCTTATAGATTAATCCGCAGTCGATTAGCCAAGTCATGGCGAGCTCATACTCTCTGGCTCTTGCGCCTTGCCGAATAAGGCCGTATATAAATTTACGATTTTCCTTAGCAAGCTGAGCAGGCGTCGAGCTCCATAACATTCGGATTCGTGGCACCGCTTCGTTGGGAGCATGCTTGGAAAAATCCTGTTCATAGGCCATCAGTATTTCCTTTTGCAGTTGACGTACTTTGCCATAATCAGAGGCTTCGATGAACGACGCAACAACTGCTGGCATGCCACCGATATAATAATACTGTTTTAACAAATCTATATACTTACCCTTAAAGCTTGTTATCAAACTAAAATCTTTGCTTTCGAGTAATTTTACTAATTCGTCGTTACCCATAGCGCTTAAGAATTCCAAAAAATCCAAGGGATATAAGTCCAGAAATTCCACTTTCCCAACAGGAAATGATGTACCAGGATGGAGTGCCACGCCAAGCAATGACCCTGCGGCAATAATGTGATATTCAGGTGTATTTTCACAGAAATATTTAAGTGAGGTCAAGGCGCTCGGCACTTCTTGAACCTCATCGAAAATGATCAAGGTGTTTTGTGCCTCAATTTTAACACCAGTCTCAATTTGCAGTGCTGTGATGATTCGTTCTATGTCAAAATTGCCACTGAATAAGCTTTCCATGCGCTCATTGTTGTCAAAATTTATGTAGGCATATTTCTCATAATTAGTTTTGCCAAATTCCTTCATCAGCCATGTCTTACCGACTTGTCTGGCACCTCTAATAATTAGTGGTTTTCTATCCTTTGAATTTTTCCAGCTGACCAAATTGTCCATCGATCTCCTAAACATAATATCACCTCTCGCTCCTAAGATACCCATATAATACCATATAAAACCACAATTGTCGAACGACTATTGTTAGATATCTACAATTTTACAATGGACTTATCGTCTTTCGACTTGATTTCCGTGCGCACCGCAGCGGGCAGAGGAAATTTTATTGTGCTACTATGTAGACAAACTATCTTTCGATGAATCAAGGGAGTACATATGACAGCTAGACATCTAGGTTACAACAAAAAGATAATTTCTATAGTTTCAATCTTGGTTACCCCATTTAGTTTGAATTTGCCAGGATTTCTGGCCAAAATTTAATCGTTACAATTAACTCATTTCTGTTATTGTCGGATAATTTTTTCCAAGGTACTAGTAAAGGGTGTAATTTTCTCTCTTCATCGATAATAGTATCTAGTTTCCATCCAGCTTCCTTTTTTTGAAGTAACCAACGTTCATGTTCGTATTCAGCTAAAGCAATTAATTCACGTTCTGTAAATGTTACAGCTTCGAGTTTTTCCTTAACAGAGATAATATCGTAATCGATCCTATGCAAAGCTTCAGGAATATGCTTTATTTGTTCGTAGATAGACTCTTTCTGTTCATTACAAAGAGTTTCCCATGATTTTATGCAATTTGATTTTGATTCATTCTTATCTATGTTGAGCAAAGTATGCCTATGAAGATCCATTGCAAGACTTTCAAATTTCTCACTATGTGGAACCTTTCCCTTCAGGCAAAGGTCTCGGACTTTATGGAAGGCCGCAAATAAGTCCTTTAATGAAAGAGATTTATCCACATTTCTTATTCAGAGAAGTTTCATTTGACCAGCTATCAAAAGTTGATACGAGCAAGATTATTAAACCATTTATTATCAAGCCTGCAATTGGTTTTTTTAGCATGGGAGTATATAAGGTAAGCGAAGATAATGAATGGAAATCAGTTATAGGTTTGATTCAAGATGAAATGGAAAAAGTCAAAGGATTATATCCGATTGAAGTTATGAATTCCTCAAAGTTTATTATTGAAGAGTATATTGAAGGTGCAGAATATTGACTACCAAGGAGCCCCTTATCCATCGTGTGCTCGATATAGGGCTCTTTTTGACGAATTGATCACAGCATTGGTGATCGTCATGCGTTCGATAATCTCCCCGCCAAACGAGTGTTCCACTTCGACGTCTTATTATTGCGTACGTGTCGGGGGGACGGGGTTACTGACAACTTTCAAGGTTGTCAGTAACCCCGTCCCCTTGTCAACCCCCTTGTCAACCTTGATCTCACCAACCTCTTGAGAAGCCATTCGAGACTTGGCGATCGAATCACTTCATCAATAAACAAGAGGCACGGCGACTGACCAGCAGTCTCAAATATTAAATGTAGATTAGCCGCGGTTTCTCCTTCTCTTTCGCAGGAGATTCACGTATCGTGTTGAATTAACTATTGGGTTAAGCATAGGCACCGGTTTTCAATGTAAGTAATGGTTTCAGATGGGATTAGCCAGAATAAGTACTTTTTAGGAGAGATGAATGGTGGCAAAATCAAAGACACTAGGGAAAACCCGTCCCCAGGCGGCCTATTTCGAGAAAATGAGCGCAGCGGAGCTACTCCTTTTTGCGTATACGGCTTTCGAATGCGTCACCAGTTCTAGATTAGAGGACTTTAGTAATCACCTACACGAAAAAATCAGGAACAGAATGCCATCTAACTCCAGTTACCCCGAAGCTCTTAGATCTTTAACCAAATGGACTAACAGCGGCCTATTGGAACGGTACGGCGATTCAGTCCTATTTTCGTTTGCAGATGGCCTTCACCAGTCTTTTTGGAATTGGGTTGGTGGAAATGCGGATTTAGCAGCCGACGATGCAGAACTTGATACATTCTTTAGCGCTAATTTGCTCTGTACCTTGGATAATATGTTTGTTCACCTGCTTACCTCTATCCAAGCACCACTAATCCTAGCCCAGTTATGTACTGATTTTATGTCGACCCAACCGATTGGCTTCTTTCTTATGCTTCCGGTCCTAAAGCATCGCAGCGGTTGGACCGAATGGATGGAAACAGCCGGTTGCCTGCTCAGTGATAACGATGAGGTTGACAATGTGTACGATCTTGACGAATGTAAATTTAATATCTTTGAACCATTACGCTGGATGGGTCTCTTGGATTGGTGCCCAGTGGATCATGATGTTTCAGTGCGATCAACTCCCCTAGGGCGGTTAGTATTCTCTAAACTACTGAGCGGGGCAACATCACAACAAAACAGTACCTTGAAGGATATTCTCTCAGAGATCTACCCTATGGACGGGCCAGACACCCTTCTTATCCAACCCAACTTTGAAGTGATGGCAACGCGAGGAACGTCTTGGAACACCCGCTGGCAACTCAGCCAATTTGCGACATTGGAGTGTCAGTATCCCGATTACAAATACCGCTTTGATAAAACGTCTCTCCTAGAAGGAATGAAAAAAGGGCTCACAGTAGACAAAGTATTGGATTTTCTAAATAAGTACAGTCCCCGTGAAGTACCGGAAGAAGTCCGCCTTACATTAGAAATGTGGGAACGTTCCTTCGGTCAGGCAGTCATTCTGCAACTAACTTTGTTGGAGTGCGCCACTCCGAAACTGGCAGCAACCATCGGAAACGCGCGCAAATACCAAGATTATGTGCTAGGCTTTTATAGTCCAACTGCCCTTATCGTGCGTGATCCGGAAAAACTACGTCAACTCTTGGAGAAACAAGGGATCTTTCTTAGACCAGACTGGCTCGACGGCGAGCAGGTCGCAGAAGGACAGCACCACTTTACTAACTAATAATCCCTTTCCATTATCTCATCTCACTCTAATTGCAACGCAGCAACTGCCATTCTGATATATTCGTTACGGAATAAGTATTTTGAAGTCCCCAGTAGTACCCTTCTCTACACTCGGATACATAATCATCTGGGTTACTTGCAATGATTCTCTCTAACACCTCCGCAGCCTTTTTGCGATAGGCATCCATAGAAACGAATTCCGTTTGAAGTAACTCAATGGGCTTACCATAATACGATTCTACCTCACAATCTAAATCAAAGAACTTGTAATCTACTTCCTCTGCAAGCTGCTTATCAATCGTTGTTTTACTGACACAGCTTACCCCACTCAAAAAAATACGCATACTCGCTTCACCATTTTCAAAGGTTCCTTCATTCATCTAGTTCAATAGAGAGAACCACCTTCTAAGGTAAAATCCGTACCCACGCATTCTTATCCTGCATCAATAAGAACGGTTTAGTAGTTGCTAAAGCAGATTTGCATGTGGATATGAATGTCTGTTTTGAATGTAGGTGCTAAAGAAGTTTTTGTGCATGTGGATATGAATGTTTCGGAGGAACAGAGGGACATGAGAAAAGACCCCCGTTCAAGAGGTCTTTCTCGCGCACTCATGTGCATAAAGTTTTCAATTCCGACTCAATCTAAAACCAAAGATCAAAATAAGCATAACGTGTTGTTTGAGGATTTTAGGCGTGCATCTAATTATCTAATTCATCTTGAATGGTTTTGGGGATCTAAGGAGTCGCCCTCCATGGCGACTTCTGAGTATGGGGGTGACCAACTTCACTTAACTTCTAGCGGTTTAGTACAACAGGATGTTTATGATGTGGCGGCAGCTTTATTCAGTAGAGCGACTAGTGAGTGCCACTGACGATCCGTCCTTGAAGTGGATTATCTTTCTATTGGCTCCTAATGACGAAACCATGGCAGAGGAGGTGGAAAACATGGCCATCGTGGTACCAATGTCAGTCGAAAAGACGATCATTGCTAAGTTCACAGCATTTTTTGTATTTTTTCCCACTTCCGCAAGGACAGGGATCATTTCTCCCAATTTTAACAACTGTTATAGGAACTTTTTTCTCAACCGTGTTAAACGAAGGTTTTGGTTCTATCACAGTTTTTATAATATTACTAAAAGAGTACTCAAAAGCTTCCTTTTCTTTGATAAAGTCTTCCTCCTCGACTGAATCAGGCTTTGCCCATTGATGCAGATAATTATACTGCCATAATTCTTTGGCCCGTGCTTTGCTTATTTCAGTCTGAACACTTAAGATTTCCGTTATTGCGGAGTTATGAACACTAACAGAAATATAATCATATTTCTTCAGAAAATCATAGAAGTAGCTCATTCCCCAAGCTACACCAATTGCAGAGGCTGTATTAGTTGATAAAAATCCGAACCTACGATATATTTCATCACTATATGATTTCGGGTTAAGAGTAAAAATATCGTCAAAATCATCTCCTGGTTCATCCTCTTGATCTTCGTTAATCAAAATATCTAGTGCTTCAAACCAAATTAACGCTGCCGCTGGGAAGCTAACCTTCTTCTCTTCATACATGTATTTAAAAAATAGCAGCATTGTTTTAAACCAAAATCTAGTTCTGTCATTATTATAATCACTGATGTCTGGGTAGTCGCAAAAATGGTTAGCCAAAACTCGTTCGATTGTTTCTAATTCATCTTTGAACACAAACCCATATTTCTTGATGTATTTTATTATTTCAGGCTTATTAAGCGTCCCACCACTTATTAATGTTTGATGTATTTCTTGTATTTTTTCCATGTATATGAATCTTGCATAGTCACTACCCGCACCAGGCATTAATTCGTCAGTATCCGATATCTGGGGGTAAATGGTTAAAGCTACGTCCAAGGCAATGTCTGTGTAATTATAAAAAATAAGTTTATTAAAAACGTTGGTGAGAGAATCAATCGCACTTATTGGGTATTCTTTAAAGCTTATAAGATGTTTCTTTAAACCATCAAGATCGTGATTAAAGAGATAGTAATCGATAAAATAATTATCTACATAATATAAATCTTTACCAAACACTTGCTTTTGTGGCATGATCGCATCGTAAAGTTCGAGCATTTTATCATACTGTAGCTTGATTTCAAGTGAATGTAACTGGGTTATAAACACGTCCACAAAGTCAACTTCTTCCACGAACTCTTCAGTCAATGGATAACTAAACGTTTCTTTCAAAAACTCATTTCGCGCTAATAGATTAAGTGATCTAAAGTGTTCGTACCACTGGTTAGAATCATCTAATAATAGTTCTATAGACATAGCTTGATTTACACCCTTTCATCATCTATTTTACGGCAAATAACTAATCTCTTCCTTTTTGATTTTTCAGTTCTCTTTTGAAGATTTTATAATGCTTTTTTAGCCTCTGAACATAATCACTGTCTTTTAAGACTACATTCTTTATTACTTCTAGCAGTTCAGGTGCGTATTTTGTTTGCTTACTGGCCGAGTTTAAACTGGGACCTTGCAAAGCATTAATAACGCTATTGTCTTTTTCGCCGTACCACTTTTCATAAAACGCCTTATTTTCCCACCCATAACCTATGACTGCTACGGTGCTCTCTGCTTTTTCAGATACAATAGAGAACATTACTCTCCTGCAGTCACATTCTGGGTCTATACAATACATTTCCAACAGTCCATATCCACCTGATAAAGTACCTGAAGGTCTATTAATAATGATCTCTCTTGTTTCTCTCTCTGCTATCTCAGGAAAGTATTTTTCGAATAACTCAAAATGCATATTTTCCTACTCCTTAAATGTATTTAGTTAAATATCCCTTTACCTGGCGCTTCTCGCGCTATGATACATAGCTTCATCTCATTCAATGCCTAAAATGTAGCGAGTAGAGTCCTGGGGATGGATAACGGGGTTTGCGCAAATTTCTACTTTCCCTTGCGTCCCACGACTCCCTCTCCATCCAGAATTTCTGGTAAGGGATAGTCCAAACGATATTTTAGACAAGCATATAGTCTCACCATTGTCAATGCAGGTTTTTATGACCGGTCCGCAGGCATAGAGTCCATCCATGGTGACAGAAATTTGTCTGGTCTAGTCATCAGGATTCACCACCATGCAGGGCTTAATCCCTTTAAGGCAATCTTTGAAGTCATTTTGGAGGGGATACATGTAGATCGCCTTACGAGATAGGCTATACTCTCTTTCTCTATCCATTCTACCCCGACCTTGAGTTTCACCAAGATAGATCCAGTTCGAGGCTTTATAGCATGTGCCCGCAAAATGAGACGTGTCGACAAAGGTTTCTAAAAGCACGGGTGCATAACAATATTCGCGCAACCAGTCCTCTTGAAGCTGTTTTATCGCTAAGGATAATACCTTACTGGCCAGGTTTTTAACGTTAACCCAGGGAAGTATGAGAAATCGGCTGTTATTGACGATCAAATGCAAGCGTTGCTTTCTATCTTGGACATTCCAACCGATCCACTCATCCCGAGGGCTCAAGGCCCACGCGGATGCCGAAAACTGAAGACAGCCCAGGATCGTCTCTTTTGATTTAATAAAGTAGGCTAATTGAGCACCATAGACTTGTTTCTCACCGATCATGTGATAATCACTAATGTATCGTTTCCAAAGCTTCAACCCTATACCGGCTCTCGCAATTTCAAGATTTATTGGCAATAGGTCCTTTAATTCATCTGCGATCGGAGTGGTATCGATATTGAAGTCTGGTAGTTTTGAATTCCT
>NZ_JUEE01000234.1:0-9341 GCF_000802135.1 Desulfosporosinus sp. BICA1-9 | reverse complement strand
TTACTGGCAACCTTAAAAGTAAAACCTGGCAAAGAGGTCGAAGTGACCGAAATTTGTACTCAATTGGCCAAGGAAGTTCTTTCTAAGGAAAAGGACTGTTTGATGTACATACCCCATGTGGTAAAGAATGACCCAACTGAAATAGTCTTCTTTGAAAAGTATAAGGATAAAGAGGCCTTCAAAGCCCATGGGAGTTCAGCTTATTTTAAGGAAGCAGCCCAAAAGTTTGAAGACCTACTAGAGGGTAAGATCCAGGTTAAATTTCTTGAAGAAGTTTAATAGGCAGCAGCGAGCGATTGACGCCAAACATAAAAGTAATAAGTAAGAGGAGGCCTTCGCGTGTTGATGCAAAAGCCTCCATTACTTTACTTAGCGTTGTAGGGTGAAATTTACAGTATGTTTTATGGAAAAGGTAGTTGAGAGGGTAGTTTAAGGGCTACCGCCCGTCGTATCCTATTTGTTTTATGAATCTGGGGGTTGTCACCGGGCAAGGGCGCACTGAAATCCATCCTGTTACTAAGTTCTCATTATCCATATCGCGCCAGGAAAAGTCTGGTAAAGGGGAATGCCTACGGGCTGAAACCTTTAGAAGGAACCTAGCAGGGAGGAAGTGACCTGCCCGGTAAAGTGTGGTCAACAGCCGGAAGCGAGAATATTATCCATTTTTGTAATTATTGGACCACTTTTAGGTACATTCGTTTATCAAAGATTTGGCATTTACCTGTCTATCAGCATAATGGGACTTGCATTTCTAATGTCAGCTGGTGTTTTGACTTTTCTCCCGTCTCAAAGTGGAGAAATGCAAGGGAAACTGAATTCCAAATTTTGGAATGACTTAACTGAAGGATTCCTAATAAAACCATGTAAATAAAAACTTTAACGTAAAAGGAGCAACATTCATATGAAGAATTGTGAAATGAAGTTGAATGATATATTGACTTCTCAGGCCACACCCGGTGGCTTTGAATTGTGTGTAGGTGGATTGGTTGTCTTAGTGAGGTGGCCTGATTAAATAATTAAAAACCACTATTTCTAGCGGCTTTTAAATAAGAGCACGTAATGATCTACCTGACACCAATATAGATCGCTGATTACCTAACTAGGATCTTCCGACCATAATCAAGCAAGTTACCACCAATACTGATGATTCGTTCGACCTTACAAGATATCTACCCAGCTATAGACAACCTGTAGGGCTGCATATAACCGGAATTCTTACACATGCATATATCAAGCGACATATGGTTGGGTAAGAAACTCAACACCCAGCAAAATCTTAGCTCGACCCTTTACGATAAGTTGGAACCTTAAAACAATCGAATAGACTGAAATAAAGCCTTTCCCCACCGTAAAAGATCTTCCCTCCGACTATAGACAAGCGTTTTACCACCTGAAGATAATCTTTGGCCGACCCATATACACCCGGTAAAGAGCATATATAAATCTTGACTCAACCATTACGTACCCTTATGATCATATATTGCACTTTTGCACATTATAATATGCTGGCAAATAAAGGGGTAAAGTTTAGAGTTATGTGTTTAGATTCGGCGGAAAAACGTCTAAAAAGGACACAATAAAGGCCAGTACATTACTGGCCTTATGATAAAACTGAGCAGATATTAACGGGCTTTTCCAAAACTTTCAAACGTACGTTTAACCATTTCACCACCAACGCTGCCATTCTCGCGGCTGGTGCGGTCTCCACCCAACTTAATTCCCCATTCATTAGCGATGTTATCTTTGTTTACTGGTAAATTGTACTTAGCCATGATTGAATACCTCCTCTTGATGTAGTTTTGTAAGCTGAAATTGAGGCATGTTTAATTCTGAAGCTTCAGTAATGTTAATTTATCCACCTTGCACACAATAATTCGAGGTAACTTTTGGGTATTGTCAAGTGAAAGTATTTGAATGCCGAGGTGCAACCCCTTGAGTGATAATGGATCCAGGAAAGTTATGAAAGTTTCAAGTCGTATCGTCCTTCACCTTTCCTTAAGTTCGATAATCTAGGAAGAATTTGCTTAAAGCAGGTAATCAGGTCACCGTTACGCTTTCAAGCAACATTTTTACGGAAGTCCTTAGCAAGGATGGCGAGAAGTGGCGGCCACGCGGCCGCCGTTCTTTTTTTGGCTCCACCTATAATGACAGGGGACGGTTCTTTGACACAAGATAAGAGAAGTGACAGGGAAGTGACACAAGATAAAAAATAGGGTAATATATGGACAAAAGATAATTTAAGCGGTGAGAGGAAATGCCAAGAAGTGCAAGACAAAGAAGCAACAGCAGAGTATATCACATTATGTTTCGTGGTAACGAACTGAGAGATATTTTTATTGATGACGAGGACAGAAACAAATTCTTATCCACATTTAAAGAAAAGTCAGAGTGTGAGAATTTTTCTGTTTACGCCTATTGCCTCATGGATAATCACGTACATTTTCTTCTTTCCGGTGAACATGAGAAATTAGGAAAACTGGTCAAAAGGATCAATACAAGTTATGTCTATTATTTTAATAAGAAATATGAAAGAATAGGGCATCTGTTTCATGACAGGTTTAAAAGCCAAGCTGTTGAAACAGATGCCTATTTGCTTGAAGCCATAAGATATATACACAATAACCCAGTTAAAGCTGGAATTGCTAGGGTGCCAAATGATTATAAATGGAGCAGTTACCCTCATTACATAAAGGACCTGAACAATACTGTTCTAAATATTGATAAAGTCGCAATTCTAAAACTATTTTCGCATGACCCGATTCTAGCCCAAAAGTGCTTTGTTGAATTTTCGAAGGAAGCAAAGGCTATTGAATTTATGGATATTGAGGAACCTGAAACGAAAAAAGAGAGCCTAATAAGAGGCGAAATTGCAGCTAAACAGTATACTGAAGAGATTCTGAATCATAACGGCATAAAGCTTGACAGTCTAAGACTAAAGGGATTTGAAGATATACGAAATCAAATAATATTAGAATTGAGACAAAAATCGGACCTATCGGTCAGAGAAATTGCATCGCTCCTTATGATAAATAGAGGCATGGTCCAGCGTATCGGAATGTGACAAAGAACCGTCCCCTGACACCCCTGAAATAGGCTATACTTATATGCCGTCATTGTTTATGCTAAAGGAAGTATTTAACTGTGGAAGACCAGACCTTCGAGCTTCCTGCTCCTGCCGCATTAAAGTTTAAAGCAAATAATAATATGTTAAAACATATTGTAAAATGAAAGGGGGAAAATCATGATTACTGAGAGGATCGAAGGGGCAAGGCAGAATTATATCAATTCAAAGCCTGCTGTTTCCTATGAGAGAGCAAGGATATGGACAGAATCACATAAGAAGAATGAAGGTGAAGCGGTTCCTATAAGAAGGGCCAAGGCATTCAGAGACACCTGCCAGCAGATTGATGTAAATATCTTCGATGGAGAGCTTATTGTAGGGGTCATTGGCGAATTCAGAAAATGCGGTATTCTGACTCCTGAATTTTCTTGGACCTGGGTGGACAGGGAGATGGACAATTTCGATAAAAGAGTCCAGGATCCATATGTTATGACCGATGAGCAGAGAGACTATGTCAGAAAAAATATATTCCCATATTGGAAAGGAAAATCCCTGGAAGAAGCATTTCTGGCACAGCTGCCTGCAGAAACTGCAAAGGTTGCTGTTGATACAGGCTTTGTTGATAATGATTCAAAGTGGAGACAGGCTGTAGGTGAAATTACTCCGGACTATCAGGATGTTTTATTCAAAAAAGGCTTCGGTGGAATCATCAGAGAGGCAAAAGAACATCTTTCGAAGCTGTCGAGAACTTCAGCAGAGGATTTGAAGAAAAAGGACTTCTATAATTCAATAATTATTACTTCAGAAGGAATTATCACACTTGCAAAAAGATATTCTGAAAAGGCCATGGAAATGGCGGCATTAGAAAAGGATGCTGCAAGAAAAGCTGAGCTTTTGAAAATATCCGATATTTGCAGCAGGATACCGGAGAATACTCCTGCTAGTTTCTATGAAGCTATTCAGTTTCTATGGTTTATGCAGATTGGTGGAATATTATCAGAAAACCCATTGGCATTGAATGTAGGCAGATTTGATCAGTTTATGTATCCATATTACAAAGCTGATATAGAAAAAGGAATTATGACAAAGGATCAGATTCAGGAGCTGATAGAAGCACTATGGCTGAAATTATCAGAATGGGTCTGGACGATATCAGCAAATACAGCCGAATTCTTTGCAGGCTACAATCAGTTTCAGAATCTTACTGTTGGAGGTAAAACAAGAGAAGGTAAGGACGCTACCAATGACCTTTCCTATATGTGTTTGAACGCAACTGAAGCAGTAAAGACTCACCAGCCGGGGTTAAGTGTCAGGATACATCAGGATTGTCCTACTGAATTCTTAGATGCTGTAACCCATTTGGTAAGCAAAGGCACAGGCTTTCCTGCAATACACAGTGACAGTGCAGGTTACCAGATGCTTATAAATGCAGGCTATGAGCCGGAAGATGCAAGGGATTGGAACAACTGCGGCTGCGTAGTTCCACATTTCCGCAAAACCTACGAATGGACTTCAGCAGTAAATATTAACTTTACCGCAGCCCTGGAATTTGCATTGAACCAGGGCAAGAGCAGGATTTCGGGAGACAGGATAGGCCTGGATGAAAAAGCTCCGGCTGACTTTAAGACTTATGAAGAGGTTGAAGCTGCATTCTACAGACAATTTGACAACTTGATTGAACAGTCAATAATCGCTACCTTGTTAGCACAAAAACTCCATAAGGAAATGGTACCGAGGCCTTTCCTGTCTTCATGTATAGAAGAATGCATGACAAGCGGAAAAGACCTGGTTGATGTAGGAGCTAAATACAACCTGGGACCGGTTCTAACAGGTATAGGCCTTGCGGTAACATCAAACTCCCTGGCAGTTATCAAGAAGCTTGTATTCGAAGACAAGGCTGTAGATATGGAGACCCTCATAAAAGCACTAGACGCAAACTGGGAAGGCTATGAGGAGCTGAGGCAAGTGGCTTTCACTGTTCCAAAGTACGGTAATGACAATGACTATGTAGATGATATTGCATGCAAAATGGCAAATCACTACTATAAAGAAGGACACAAATATAAAGATATAAACGGCAACAATTTCAATACTGCCTTTATGGGCATATCAAACTATCTACCAACGGGTAAAGTCATAGGAGCAACCCCTTGCGGCAGAAAAGCAAAAGAACCGTTGTCCGAAGGCGTATCACCTTTTGCCGGTTCAGATACTTCATCACCACTTGCAGCAATGCGTTCGGCAGCAAAGCTAAACCAGGATGTACATTCCGGAGGAACATTACTAAACCTAAGATTAAATGAAGACCTGGTAAGTACCAAGAGAGGACGAAGCAATTTGGGTGCAATGATACAGACCTTCTTCTCGCTGGGTGCATTTCATGTACAGTTTAATACGATATCTACTGAAACCCTGCGCAAAGCTCAGAAAAATCCGGAAAATTACAAAGACCTATTGATCAGGGTCGCAGGCTATAGTACACAATTTGTTAATCTGTCCAGGTCAATGCAGGATGCGATAATAGCAAGAACAGCACATGAAAATTATTAACACAAATAATGGCACTGCTAAGAAAGCAGCAGCTTTAATCAGGCATTTGCATAAAGCCGAGAGGATATTGTATGGATACTAGCAGCGGATATTTTATGGAGATACAGAATTTTTCCGTTAATGATGGAAATGGAATAAGAACGGTCGTTTTTTTTGCCGGTTGTCCCCTTAGGTGCCAATGGTGCTCTAATCCTGAAAGCTTTTACAATAATAGGATTTCCTACTACGAAAAGACCTGTATAAAATGCGGAAGGTGTGTTCAGGTATGCCCTTATCAAGCAGCCTTGAACCTGAATGATCCTCTTGAATGGGAAAAATGCAGATCCTGCGGGCTTTGTGCAGAGGTATGTCCCACCGGCAGCAGGAAAAAATTGATCCATCATTATACCAGTGAGGAAATACTTAAGCTGATAGAAAAGCAAAAAATATTTTATAGATATTCAGGGGGAGGGGTCACTTTTTCCGGTGGAGAGGCAATGCTGCAGCAAGAACTGCTCAGGGAGCTTGTGTGCAGGCTATATGACCAAGCTGTAAACTTAGCCATAGAAACCTCAGGGTGTTTTGATTTTGATGAGGTTAAGGATATATTGGAGAAAATGGACTTGATATTTGTGGACATAAAGCATATGGATAGGGATAAGCATAAATTTTATACCAGAATCGGTAATGAGAGGATATTAAAAAACATAGCCGGATTTAATGAGCTGAAGGTGCCTGTAGTAGTTCGGATACCGGTTATAGACGGAGTAAACTCAGACATTGAAAACATAAGAGCTACTGCACAATTTGCTAAAGCACACCTTGATACCCCCAAAATAGAGCTGCTGCCATACCACTCTCTAGGTGACGGTAAATATGAAGCTCTTGGTTTGGAAAAGCCCTCAAGGAGCTTTAAAACTCCATCACGGAAGCATTTGATGGAATTATGCAGAATAGTTGAGCATGAAAGGGTAGAAGTAGTCAGTTATAAGTAAGATTTAACTAGAAACGTAATGAAATTGTTGCCTGATACCATCTTACAAGAAGGTCGTTATACTATTAAACGCGGAGATGCGTGGGACTATTTTCTAGAAAATTATTCTGGAACGTTGCATAATTTGAAAATTGGGAATTTCGAAGAATTACTCTCTCATACGAAGAATATGTAGCATGAGGAGAATCAAGTCTGGAACTTAGTTTAACTGAATATAATTGTGTGAGTGATTCAAATGGGGGGAATAAGTGTGAAACTTATACTTGAATCAGATGAATTGCATGATTATTTGAAACAAAGTCTAGATATAGACTTTGGTCATTTTACTAGTTTAAAGGCCTTAATACCTATGGCATAATATGGCTATAGAGCTTAAGGACCGACTCTAATTATAATTAAATTGGTAGTTGGGGGCAAAATTATTATAATATCAGGGTACCATGAAGTGTGAGTTAGGATGGAGAGAGAAATGCAAGATCCCGTTTTGCACCAGGCCATAGCTGCGTGGGAGAAATCAAGTGATGATCCTATTGTGAGAGAAGAGTACTTTGCGAGACGCAAGGCAGTTTTAGATGAGATGGCGGCCGTCAGAGAAGCAGAACTCCGGTTGAGGGAAGCAATCCAGAAGGGAAAGGCAGAAGGAAGGGCAGAAGTTGCGAAGAATCTTTTGGACTTGGGAATGGAGATTTCAAAGGTAGCTAAAGCAACAGGTATGACGGAAGACGAAGTTAAAGTGCTAAAAGATTGAGACTACTGATCGAGGGAGGGGTCTGCTCCCTATAGGGGGCCCTAGGAGCACCGGTGCCTGTCGAATCAGAAAAAGCTATTCCCTACACTATGGAAGTGTGGGGCGATTTTTTGTCCGCAATTCGCTTTTCCGCCAAAGGGGACTGTCCATAGATTAACGGTGTTAATTGCCTGAGAGTAAATAGATAAGTTGACCAAAATACGTAAATAGAGGTAAGCGCTTAACGGAACAATACAACTGATAGCCTACTGGTGCCAGTGGATCTCGGGTGAGTTTACCCTAAACGTTCATAGCCAGATCATCGGGGTTAATCCCGATAAGTTAGAGTCATACGACTTTGCCCCTGCAGATATTCCGTTGGTGAAAAAGCTAAAATCAGTTCTGAGTTAGAGGTGGCGCATGTCTAAAATTATCTATGGCCTATATGAGCAAATCATTAACGGGATCATTAACGAAAACCTTACTAAAGTTGATCAAGAGCTTATCATAAAAGATACTCAGCCGCTGGATTCGGCCGAGTCTTCTAAGATTCTGGCTGATTACCTAACTAGAATTCTGCGTGAGATTTTTGATTATATCGAAGATGGGGATGCTGTCGTCAGAGACCGGGTAAATTTATGTAATGGTATTTTGAAGTACATAGGAGAGTGTATTCAAAAAGGAAGCTTTAGTTTTAAGAAGGATCAAGAGACCTTAAAGCGAGTTAAGAGTTTCCTAATTAGTCAGGATGCCCAGATCCTATTGTCCCTTGTGGACAAACAAAAGCAAGCAGACCAAGAGCTTTACCCAGCTCTGAAAAGACCGTGAGACCAGAGACTTCCATCTCAGAGAACTCTCTCTTTACTGGGGCGGTGCATGAGCCAAGCATGATCTCAGAACTGAAAAAGGAAATCTTAAGTAGTGACAGGATTGATTTTCTCGTATCATTCATCAAGTGGAGTGGCTTACGGTTAATCATCAATGAGCTGACTCAGTTTACAATGGGCGGCGGTAAACTACGGGTTATCACAACTTCCTATCTGGGAGCCACTGATTTTAAGGCAGTGGAACAACTCAGTAAACTGACTAATACCGAAGTACATATTTCCTATGATACTGAACGGACTCGCCTTCACGCCAAAACCTATGTCTTCTGGAGAGATACCGGCTTTAGCACCGTTTATATCGGATCGTCAAATATCTCTGAGTCAGCTATGACGAGCGGATTGGAATGGAATATTAAGCTATCCCAATATGACTTAGTGGATATTCTGGAGAAGATCCGGGCCACCTTTGAAGGGTATTGGAATAATCTTGAGTTTACGCCTTTTATTGCAGCGCTTGATTCCGAGCGTTTGAGAAAAGCTTTGAGGTCCGAGAGAAGAAGCAGTCAGGATGAAGCGCATGACTTAGTGTTTCACTTTGATCTTAAACCTTACTATTATCAGCAAGAAATACTGGACAAATTGAAGGCTGAACGGGAAGTGCATCACTCGTTTAAAAACATAGTCGTTGCAGCCACGGGTACTGTAAAGACTGTCATAGCAGCCTTTGATTACCGAGACTTTTGCAGGGCAAATCCGAATAGAACGCACAAACTACTCTTTGTCTCCCAGCGAAAGGAAATATTAAGTCAGAGCATGTCTTGCTTTCGTGGGATACTCAAAGATCTCAACTTTGGCTCCATGATGGTGGGAGTCGTAAAGCCAGATAGCTTTGACCATTTATTTGTTTCGATCCAATCCTTTAACTCAAAGGATTGGACTGAGGTTACTTCGTCTGATTTCTACGGAATGCTTGACCGCCGGCTGCAGGTTTGGGGGCATAAAAAGATTCTAAAAAGGGTAATTGTCAAAAACTCTGCACATAGCAATAGCCATTTAGAACTGGGATAATTACCTCAAGACTAATTGAGGAGGAATTATCCATGACACATGACGAGCAGTCTAGGATCAGACGCCAGCAGGTAAACGCTTACCGTGCTTCCGGACAAACGGCTGCTGCATGGTGCTCAGAAAACAACCTAAGCA
>NZ_JUEE01000233.1:0-44300 GCF_000802135.1 Desulfosporosinus sp. BICA1-9 | reverse complement strand
GAAACATCGATTCCGACTACGAAATCGTTAAGAAACTGAGACAAGGGAACACAACCTTTCAAACAGAATGAATCAGAGCATCCACTTAAGAAGAATGTCAAACAACCTTGCATTTGAAACGGGTAACACTAGAATAGTGACCCAACCAGCTAAACATCGAATCATTCTTGTGGAGTGACACGCTATTTTACGGATAAGCCTCAAAAAGAGGGATCCAGGAGGAACGCACATCTATCTCTCTGCCAAAAGTGATTATAGCACGATATTTACTGATTGAGGTCCAACGTGTCAACTAATTCATCTGAACAATAAGGAGTAAGTTATCAAGGAACGTTCGGGTTGGTTTTGAACCATCGACCCTATATCTATCTTACAAGGAGGATGTTTAAGTGAGAAGAAGAACGTCATGGATTGCTCTGGCTCTGGTGGGCGGCATGCTTCTAACTGGATGCGGGGCAACAACGCCTGCCGCAAGCAGTAGCACTAGTAGTGCTGCAAGTGAACCGAAAACGTGGACCCCCGACTCCACGATAGAAATCATCGCCCCAGCCGGTCCTGGTGGGGGATATGACATGTTAGCCCGTACTATGGAAAGAACCCTCACTGGTGACAAACTGGTTGTTAAACCGATCATTATTACCAATAAAACCGGTGGCGGTGGTGCTACAGGTTGGACTTACTTAAACACCCATAAAGGATCCGGGAACTATTTTGCAGCCAATTCTCCCCAGATTATTCAAAACAATCTATTGGGTGCAAGTACGTTATCGTATAAGGATTTCACTCCATTGGCTATGCTTCAAGCAGAATGGGAAGCTGTCGCAGTACCTAAAAATTCTCCGTACAAAACAGGTAAGGAATTCTTTGAGGCGCTCAAAGCTGATCCCTCCAAAATCAGCATTGCCGTTGGACCTGCTTTGGGTAATGATGATCATATACAGTTCCTCATGCTCGCTAAAGCTTATGGAATGACGGATATGAGCAAGATTAAGTTTGTTGTTTACCCTGGCGCGGGTGGCGAGGAAATTCCTGCCCTTCTCGGTGGACATGTTCAGGCCATGACGATTAGTTTTGGTGAAGCAATGGAGCAGTATAAAGCTGGAAACCTTAACATTTTAGGGATTTCTTCCGACAAGCGTTTGGAAGGGGATTATGCAAAAATCCCAACTTGGAAAGAACAGGGGGTTGATATGGTTTTCCCCCACTGGCGTGGTGTTGTGGGACCTGGTGACATGACTCCTGAGCAAATCGCTTACTGGGATAATGTTCTGAGCAAGATGTCCGAGCAACAGTCCTGGAAAGATGCCATGAAAAAGGTGAACATGGATGTATACTATAAGAATTCAGCTGACTATAAAGCGTATCTCGAGAAATCAACTAAAGAACAGTCAGATCTCTTAAAGTCTGTTGGTCTGATTAAATAGCGGATTTAAAGAGAGGGCAGGTGGCAAAGGGCTGCCACCTGCCTTTCATTTATCTGGAATGCGGAGGTGACTTATAAGTTGAGCAAAAACGTGATGACAGGCCTCTTCGCAGTGGCCCTCGGTGGTATTTACCTTATTGCAACTCTTAATCTGCGTCAACAAACGATGGGCGATCCAACAGGTCCCAAAGTGTTCCCCTTAATCGTAGCCAGTCTACTTATTTTATTAGGCATATTGTTGCTCGTGAAAGAGATCAGGACTCCCAAAGAACTTAGAAGTATCTTGTCTTTCCAACTCACGCCCGAAGGAAAAAAGGTGCTTATACGTATAGTGGTCACGTCGATTGCTGGAATTATTTACGGATTTCTGCTGGATCCATTAGGTTATTTGATATCTACCGCTGTATTTATGCTCGGATTGATGTTTTTGGTCAATACATTCGCCCGTTGGAAGCAAAATATTATGGTATCCATTGGGTTTTCCCTTGTTACGTATATTGGATTTGCCACCTTGCTCCATTTAAGTTTGCCACGCGGAATCTTCAGTTTCTAGGGGGAGTGAAAAATGCTAGATTCTCTGAATTACCTAGCCCTCGGCATGCACGAGGCATTTACCCTCACCAATATTTTTTGGGTACTTATTGGTGGAATTTTGGGTACAGTCATTGGCATGCTGCCAGGCTTAGGACCGGCAACCGGTGTAGCCGTTCTCATTCCCGTGACCTATGGAATGAATCCGACAACAGCCCTGATAACCATGGCGGGTGTATATTATGGGGCGATGTTTGGCGGTTCTCGGGCATCAATCCTAATTAATACACCGGGGGATGCTTCGGCGATTGTTACCTGTTGGGACGGGTATCCTATGGCGCGCAACGGCCAGGCCGGCAAAGCGTTAGCCATTAGCGCTTGGGCTTCCTTTATTGGTGGAATGATTAGTGTGATATTTATAGTCTTCCTTGCGTTACCAGTAGCAAATTTTGCTTTAAAATTTGGGCCTGCAGAATTGTTTGCTCTCCTCGTGTTCTCGCTAACGGCCACGGTGACACTCTCCAAGGGTAATCTTCTCAAAGGATTCATTGCTCTGTGTTTGGGTTTTATCATCAGTACGATTGGCATCGACTCTCAGACCGGTGTTATGAGATTTACTATGGGGTTTATCAGTCTACAGGATGGTATCGACTTTTTAGTGGCTATGATCGGACTCTATGCCGTAACGGAAGTCTTTAAAAATTATGCTTCGCTTAATGCCAAATATGGTGTCAGTACTTCCGATATCGGTAAAGTGTCTATGACACGCGCGGACTGGAAGAAATGCCTCGGACCGATTCTCCGTAGTACGCCGCTTGGCTTTATTGTTGGGGTTTTGCCAGGTATGGGTGGCACGATTGCGACGTTGTTAGCCTATTCGACGGAGAAACAAATTAACAAGCATCCTGAGGATTTTGGCAAGGGTGCCATAGAAGGTTTGGCTGCTCCAGAGGCTGCCAATAACGCTTCTTCAGTTGGAGCTATGATTCCGCTGCTAACTATGGGGATCCCCGGATCAGGGACCACAGCAGTGATGCTTGGTGCGCTCATGATGCTGGGAATTCAGCCCGGTCCTACACTGTTCACCCAACACCCAGAAATTCCCTGGGGTGTTATCGCATCCATGATGATTGGCAACTTGTTGCTTCTAGCGATTAACTTGCCGCTTGTGAGACCGCTTGTCCAATTGTTGAAAATCCCGCAAAGAATTCTCTTGCCGATGATTATGGGCCTAGCCTTCATGGGTACCTATTTGATGAACTATAGTTCCAGTGATTTCTTCCTATTAATCCTCTTCGGTATTGGTGGGTATTATATGTCGAAGCTGGATATTCCGATCCCACCCATGGTTTTGGCACTTATCTTGGGCGGGATGCTCGAACAGTCCTTCCGCCAAGCGCTGACCATTGGAAACGGAACGCCAGTACTTTTCTTTACTAAGCCCATCTCAATCGCTCTGTTACTCCTCGCGGCTTTGTCCCTAGTCTATACTTTAGTCAAAGATTCGAGAGCTAAAAAAAGAATTAAAGCTTAAGTATCCAAAATGGGAAAATATCAATTGGTTAAGATGCAGACTGGTGAAAATAAATCCTTTATAACAATGACCAATAATGATGAAATTACTGAACGTTTGAATAAGGAGTCTTTAAATGTATGAGTTGGCTGATTAAGAATAACAACGGAAATACAATCTCGGTTTTCCGCCAGCTATTGGTATCAAGTGATAACATAATCAAAATACCCGGAGCCCACGATGCCATGGCAGCTTTACTTGCTAAAAAGACAGGATTTCAAGCGCTATATTTGTCGGGGGCCGCTTTTTCAGCAAGTCTGGGATTCCCTGACCTGGGCGTGACGACGCTCAGTGAGCTGGCAGTCCGGACTAGAGAAATTTCGCGTGCTTCCGGCTTGCCGATTCTCGTCGACATTGATACCGGTTTTGGCAGCATTATTAACGTGACCCGGACGGTGCAGGAAATGGTAGACGCCGGTGCGGCTGCTATCCAAATGGAGGATCAAGATTTCCCAAAAAAGTGCGGTCACCTAAATGGTAAGAAACTTGTCTCCAGACAAGAAATGGTGCAAAAAATCATCGCTGCACGCAAGGCCAGCAAAGAAATTGTGATAGTTGCTCGAACGGACGCCAAGGCCAACGAAGGGATGAACGCGGCGATCGATCGAGCCAAAGCTTATGTAGATGCCGGTGCAGACGTTGTTTTCCCGGAGGCCCTGCAATCTGAAGAAGAATTTCGTGCGTTCGCGGAAGCGACGAATTTTCCGTTGCTTGCTAATATGACTGAATTCGGTCAAACACCTTATTACTCTGCTCAGCAGTTCCAGGATTGGGGATACAAAATCGTTATTTTTCCAGTGACGTCATTGAGGATTGCGGCTAAAGCCATTGAGCGAGTTTATTCGTTAATTCAAACTACGGGGACACAACAGGGAATGTTAGGCGAAATGCAGACCCGCCAAGAACTGTACGACCTAATCAGTTATTATGAGTACGAAGAACTTGACTCAAGTATTGCCAAGACTGTTCTGCTCGGAGGAAGACTACGTGAAGACAAGGATGGTTCTCGATAAAAATGTTTTATCCGGGCCATCCTTCTTGAATTCATCGACTATTAAACATCTAGTCGAGATGCTGTTTTATTGTGAGTAAGAAATCTTCACTGGTAACGACTTGCTTGGTGGGTAGATCAGAGATTTGCGCGATGTCTTTGGTTTAAGAGTGGGATTTGGATAAGGAGGTTGACCAGGTTGTCGCAGTTTTCAATTATTTGCTCAGTATACCGTGGTGGAACGAGTAGGGGGTTATTTTTTCGCAAGAGCGATTTACCGGACGACATTGAACGACGCAACAGAATTTTCATGGCTGGGATCGATTCTTATAATCCCTCGCAAATCAACGGTTTGGGCAGCGGAACCTCTCATACCAGTAAAGTTTGCGTGATTTCGCCTTCCTCTATGAAGGGAATTGATGTTGAATATACGTTTTACCAAATCGGGATTGGCGCAGAAATTGTTGATGACACTGGAACTTGCGGAAACCTGATGGTGGCCGTTGGTTCCTTTGCGGTTGACGAAGGTTTAGTTCCGGTCGATTTTACCGACGACTTCGTCGATATCACTATTTTCAATACGAACATCGGGAAGATCCTCAGAATGCAAATCCCTCTCGTTGACGGGAAAGCCAAAGTAAGCGGCGATTATTTGATGCCCGGCGTGACAACTCCAGGGGCCAAGATAATTATCGACATTCTGACCCCAGGGGGAGGAAAGACGGGAAAAACTCTTCCCTTAGGGATTAATGGTCCAGTGAAAACGAAATTCGGTACCTATAATATATCGTTTGTTGATGTCGTGAATCCTTTTGTTTTCCTAGATGCCAGTGATCTAGGGGTAACTGCTGCAGAGGAAAATAGTGAACTATCGCGGAATAACCTTTTGCTGGAGAAAATTGAGCTCATACGCAGGCAAGCCGCTATGCAAGCCGGGATGGCGGACACAGAGGACGAAGTGGCCGGTTCAGTGCCGAAGTTTGCGCTGATCATGGCACCGCAGACTTATGTGACCCCGGCAGGAAGAATTATACAGAAAGAAGAAGTAGACATTGTAGCAAAAATGGTTTCCATGGGAAAATTCCATCGTACTTTTGCAGGCAGCGGTTTATATTGCATGGCAGCAGCGTCTCTCCTCCCTGGCACGATACCTAATCGTTTTGCAAGAAAAAGAGACGGCTGGCACGAACAGATTATCCGAATAGGGCATCCTGAGGGGATCGCCGAGGTAAGGGTATCACTGACAGAATCAGGAGAAGACGTGGCCAGTGTGGGATTGGATCGGACGGCGAGAAGGATCATCAAGGGGGAGCTGTATATACCACGCTGAGTCGGCGTATAACATCTTGATTCACTACCTAGGCACCTACTCTTCTATAAGTCAGAGTGTGTTTTCCGTACGGTGTATCCACTGAATACTATCGTCATCTGGCACGAATCTCACCGGATACTAACGTCACCGGAGGCTTTCTTCATCGGATTACCGAGGTACAGCTTTAGCTGAACGAGTTTCACAAACGTCTTACACATTGATCGTCAAAATCGGACTTCAAATAACGCACATCAAGTTCGAACATCGAGCTTCGAACCACGAACATCGAAACGGGGGGGACAAAAAAGTGAGTCAAAACTTAACCGAAAAGATAATCAAAGCACATCTCGTCGAGGGGACCATGGTTCCCGGTGAAGAGATCGCGATTAAGATCGATCAGACCCTTACTCAGGATGCCACCGGTACGATGGCTTATCTTCAGTTTGCCGCGATGGATATCCCGCTTATTAACACGGAATTGTCTGTCAGTTATATTGACCACAACACGTTGCAAAACGGCTTTGAGAACGCTGATGACCACCGTTTTCTGCAGGGGATGGCGGCCAAATATGGCGCGTATTTCTCCCGGGCCGGCAACGGGATTTGCCACCAAGTTCATTTAGAGCGATTCGGCATTCCAGGGAAGACACTGATTGGATCGGACAGTCATACCACGACCGGCGGTGGGTTAGGCATGCTGTCGATCGGGGTGGGTGGGCTGGATGTGGCTGTAGCCATGGGTGGCGGTCCGCTGTATCTGACCATGCCGAAAGTGGTTAACGTGCGATTGTCGGGGAAATTATCCCCTTGGGTAGCGGCAAAAGACGTCATTCTGGAAGTGTTACGGCGGATTTCAGTCAAGGGCGGTGTGGGCAAAGTCTTGGAATACACGGGAGAAGGTGTGGCCACCCTGTCAGTGCCAGAACGGGCCACCATCACCAATATGGGGGCGGAAACTGGAGCCACCACGTCGGTGTTCCCCAGTGATGAGATCACTCGCCAATTCTTAAGGGCGCAGGGACGGGAAGAAGTTTGGAGGCCATTAGAGGCAGCCCCGGATGCCGAATATGAGGAAGTGATCGAGATTGATCTGGCCGGGTTGGAACCACTCGTAGCACAACCCCATATGCCGGACAATGTGGTAAAAGTAAAGGAGATCACGGATCTGTCGGTTAGCCAGGTCATGATCGGCAGTTGTACAAACTCATCTTACCTAGATATGATGCGGGTAGCGGCCATCTTAAAAGGAAAGGCCCTTCATCCTGGCGTGAGCTTGGTAATTGCCCCTGGGTCACGCCAAGTTCTAAAACTAGTTTCTGAAAACGGTGCTTTGGCTGACCTGGTTGGCGCAGGGGCCAGGATACTGGAATGTGCTTGTGGCCCTTGCGTTGGCGTGGGGCAAGCCCCCCATTCCGGAGCAGTGTCGGTTCGTACCAGTAATCGCAACTTCGAAGGGCGTAGCGGTACTAAGGATGCGCAGGTTTACTTAGTTAGCCCAGAAACGGCGGCCGCCACAGCAATTTATGGAGTCTTGTCCGATCCCCGGAAGCTAGGAGACTTTCCGGTAATTGAGCTTCCTCAGACGTTTGCAGCCGATGATAACATGGTAATCGTACCTGCACAGTCTCCGGAACATATGGATGTGGTACTGGGACCCAATATTAAGCCAGTACCTGTGGCAGTTGCCCTGGCAGAGAAATTGTCCGGCCAGGTTCTGCTCAAAGTGGGAGCCAACATCACCACGGATCACATTATGCCTGCCGGATCAAAGGTACTGCCCCTACGATCCAATATCCCGGCTATGTCCAGGCATTGTTTCGAGCCGGTCGACGTTACTTTCCCAGAACGGGCGAAGGCTGCCGGTGGCGGTTTTATCGTCGGCGGCGAGAATTATGGCCAGGGTTCGAGTCGCGAACATGCCGCCCTCGTGCCGATGTACCTGGGGATTAAGGCGGTATTAGTACGTTCGTTTGCCCGCATTCACCGTGCCAATCTGATTAATTTCGGGATTTTGCCTCTGACATTTGTCGATCCGGCTGACTACGAGCGGATAAACAGGAGTGATATTTTGGAAATCCTTGGTGTCACCGCAGCGCTTGAGGCTGGTGAGGTCTTACTTGTAAAGAACATCACCCAACAGTTCGAATTCCAGGTTAAAGCTGAACTAACTACCCGTCAGAAAGCCATCTTAAAAGCCGGTGGGATGCTCAACTTCACGCGGGAGCAGGCTCTTCGGTAACCCTCGAACGAGGGTAACATTCGTCACGAGGAAGAATCTATAGATGAATACCTGCGAAGACTTACCGACGCCTGTAATGCGAAATTATTACGGACTTCGGACCACGGACCGCGGACTTCGATTTTTGGGCGAGGTATTAAAGATGTATGTAACAGTCAAGATGACCTTAGTGCTTATATCAATGGTTTATCTCTTGAAGCACAAGATTTCAATTGGCTATGTTATGCTTGCGGCCTCAGCCATCTTGTTCATCATGTCAACCAGAGATCTGACGATTGGGTATGAGGCGATTATTGGCACCCTCCGGAGGCAAGGTTCCTGGGAAGTTATTATCGCCATGTACTTTGTGATGTGTTTGGAATATGAATTGCGGACTAGCGGCAGTCTGGACGGGTTTATGACCGCCACCCGCCAACTGTTTGGCAGTGATCGCTTATTACTGGCTTTTATGCCGGCGCTGCTAGGTTTACTCCCCTCTGTGGGCGGGGCCTTGTTTTCCGCTCCGCTGGTGGATAACGCCAGCCGCTCGTATCAACTCAGTGCGGAGACGAAGACGGCTATCAATTATTGGTTTCGCCATATTTGGGAGTTTTCTAATCCGATCGTGCCGGCCTTATTGCTGGCTAGTGAGATTACCGCGATTAGTTTAAATGTGTTAATCGCACATTTGGCTGTCTACACATGTGTTGGCGCTCTCCTGGGCTGGCTGGTTTTGCTGACTGGCCGGAACTATAACAGAGAAAACATACTGACCAAAGGCCAAATCGATCAAGTGGAAACGACAAAGAATGCTTATCAAGCCGTGAAGGCTATCTTTTATGCGATTGCTCCTATCGTGTTAAACATAATTCTAGTAACCGGATTTCATCTCAGCGCAGCGGTATCAATGGCCTTGGTCGTGGGGGTTATGGTGGTTGTTTTTCGCTTACGGACTGCCCAAATCGGTGAGATGTTTAAGGAGTCCTTTCACGCGAAGTTATTATTGGGGCTTTTGGCTATCTTCTTTTTTCAGCAAATGCTGTCCGAGACCGGGAGCGTCAATGAAATTGTGGACCTGCTTAGAAAATCCGGGGTTTCGCCTGCGCTGTTAATCACTATCCTTACCTTTACGGTGGGAGTACTCACAGGACAAATGACGAGTTTCGTGGCAATTACGTTTCCGATAGTTAATGTGATCGCACCGGGGGATGTAAATCTGGTTACCATTGGATATGTGATGGGAGTGGTAGGCTCAATGTTGTCGCCTGCCCATCTTTGTTTAGTGGTTTCCTTAGACTACTTTAAAGCCAGTATCATTAACTCACTTAAGCCAGTTGCTTTAATGACCGGGATTATCACTGTCTTGGTGTTTATTCTAAACTGAATTGAACAGTTAAATTAGGGTATTCCTCTAATCTAGGTAAAAGGTTTTTCTGCCGGAGCGTCGAAAACATAAGTAGATCAATTTGTTTCATGAAAATAACTCTTTTTAGCTAATCCGTATGAAGATAATAGGCAAAGGAGGTAGACTATGACGAAACAAAAAACAATAATGATTGTTGGACACTCTAATTTGCCACAGGGAATGGCTGCTCAAAGCCTATTTGGAACTTTTGCTATCGTTACTGAGATAGACAAAAAGTATGGGGTGATCATCAGAGTATCTTGTACACTGGTTACTCAGCAGGCTCAAGATTTTTTGGCCACAATCTTGGTAGGTAGTTCTTTAAAAGACGGGCTTGAGGATGTATTTGCCGAAATTAAAAGTACTTATCACGGTGCCGCTCAGAATGCCATAATAGCGGCTCTAAAAGATCTACATCGTATTTATTTAACATTATTAAAATAAGACTTTTCTTATCACAAAAAATAAAATAGAGACTGTTTTTTGGTCTAATGGGATTAATATCAAATTTGATCGAGATTAATACTTTATTTTAACTTTTGAAACTGGGTGTAATTATTAATAATCTGAAAATTTTCAATTGACATAATAATATGCATAATATACAATCATGTCAGACCAGCATATAGCTTACTCTTTACAAGCTATATGCTGTTAGCAACTGTATCAACTACATTCGCCCGAGAGATCGGGCGTTAAGCGTAGAAGAAAGAACCGGTTGCACGTTTTTAAACGTGCCCCGGTTCTTTTATATTATTCTAACCAAGAGGAGGTGGAGGATCGATACTTGATAGATTTCTTATTTCTACAGGTAACGTATTATTTAGATAAAAGGAGGATGAAAGATGAGAAAAGGTATTAAAAAGGTATTGTATTCATTACTCGTTCTAACACTCGGATTATCCCTTTCAGGTTGTGGAACGACACCGGCAAAAAGTGGTGAACAGGAAAAGGCTGTAGAGAAAATTTCAGCTAAATTCACTCACGTAGTGGCTGAACAGACCCCTAAAGGACAGGCCGTTATAAAATTTGCTCAGCTAGTGAATGAACGTTCTCAAGGACGGTTAGAAATAAAAGTTTACCCATCTAGCCAGTTATTTGGCGATAAAGATGAAATGGAGGCTCTACAAGCCAATAACGTTCAATTTATTGCCCCTTCAGCTGGTAAACTGGTCAGTTTCGATAAGCGGTTCCAAATCGGAGATGTTCCGTTTCTCTTTAATGATAACGCTGCTGAATCTCGTTTTTGGGATGGAGAAACGGGTAAGAGTTTATTGAAGGGTTTAGAATCTAAAGGAATCTTAGGCCTAACATCTTGGCCAAACGGTATGCGTCAGTTTATGAACAGTAAAAAAGAACTGAAAGTGCCGGTAGACTTTGAAGGCTTGAAATTCCGTATCCCGAGTGGCGGCGTGCTAGTCGATACATGCCTAGCGCTTAAGGCTGGATCGTCGGTTATTCCTTTCGGTGAGACCTACACCGCTTTACAGCAAAAGGTAGTCGACGGAACCATAGCTACGTTTGATAACATAGAAAATGAGAAATATGCCGAAGTTCTCAAGAATCTGACCGTGGTCAACCTTAACAGTCTCTCCTATATTGTACTCATGAACAAATCGTTCTATGAGGGGCTTCCCGCCGATTTACAACAACTTGTAAGTCAAGCCATAAAAGAAGCCTCGGATTATGAACGTGAACTTTCCGAGAAACAAGATAAAGCAGGACTGGAAAAGCTTAAGAAGACGATTAATGTTTATGAGACTACCCCTCAAGACAGAGAACTATACATGCAAGCCGTAAAACCCATTTGGGATAAATTCGAACCGATTATGGGAAAAGATATGTTTGAGGCAGCTAAGAAAGCGAATAAAGTGTAAAGTTTAAGAAGTTTCACGGTTTACCTTGGGCAAGAGTTGTCGCTGAGGAGGTATAGAATGAAAGGTCTTCCGGCCAAGTATGAGTTATTCGAGGATATTTTTTCAGGAACGTTTTTCTTAACGGGTGTAACACTCATTTTCTACGGCGTAATTATGCGTTATATCTTCAAATCTCCCGTTTTCTGGGTTGATGAGGTTTCAACGTACGTTTTGGTTTGGGGAGCTATCCTTGGCTGGAGTATTGCGCAACGTGACCGTCGCCACATCAGAGTGACTATACTTTATGACAAGTTTCCTGTTAGGGTTCAACGATGGGTAAGTATTTTCTCTCGAACCTTAAGTTTTCTCTTTTGTCTTTTCTTAGCCTACTTAGGATTATTGTTGGAAATAAAGTACCTTGTTTCCCACCAAGTGTCAATCAATATCCAGCTCCCCTTGTGGATTGCTTACTTTTTCGTACCGGTTGCTGCGTTAATGCTCGGACTACGCTATATTGTAGAGCTTCGCTCTCTCCTAAAAGATAAGGAGTCGGAATGGATCAAAAACAGGCTTGAAGAAATTGAGACGGGGGGGAGCGGGCATTCATGACTACAGTAGCTCTCTTTAGCATCTTCATTGGTTTATTTCTACTAGAAGTACCCGTCGCGCTTGCCCTAGCAATTTCGAGCGTCTTAATCCTTGGAACGACTACGGATTTCACAATGTATATGATCGCGCATAAGATGTTTTCCTCCCTGGAGAATTCCCCCCTCATGGCTATCCCCGGGTTCGTGCTTGCGGGTTCAGTGATGTCGTATGGTGGAATTTCCAAATACTTGATCGATGCCTTGCGCACTTGGGTGGGTCATGTGCGAGGAGGGCTATCTATTGTTACCGTGCTAGCCTGTATGATTTTTGCTGCGATCTCAGGATCAAGCCCTGCTACGGCTGCAGCAGTCGGTGGGATTCTCATTCCCGCAATGATTAACTCCGGCTTCGATAAGAAATATGCGATGGGACTCGTAGCAGCCTCAGGGACCCTGGGGATCCTCATTCCCCCCAGCATCACCTTTGTACTTATCGGCGTTACGACAGGGGAATCCATCGGGAAACTCTTTATGGCTGGTGTATTGCCTGGAATATTTTTAGGAGGAAGCCTTATGGTAACGGCGATTATCTTCGCCAGAGTTAAAGGCTTTCCCACCGAGGAAAAAGCCAGCTGGAGTGAACGCTGGACTGCTTCCAAAAAAGCAATTCCTGGCTTTCTACTCCCAGGGATCATCTTAGGAAGTATCTATGGTGGAATAGCTACTCCTACAGAAGCCGCGATCATCTCGATCTTTTATGCTTTCTTTGTTACAATTTTCATCTATAGGGAAATGTCGTTGAAAAAGTTCCGTTCGATTATGAGAGAGGCAATCGGAATCAGCTCAATGATCTTTCTCATTATTCCGGCAGCCATGACCTTTGCCATGTACTTGACCAGTGAGCAAATTCCGATGAAAATTGCCCAGTGGGTAGCGGAAAACAGTTTAGGAATCGTGGTATTCTGGATCGTAGTGCAGACAATGTTCTTTGTAATGGGTACCTTCTTGGAAGCAGTCTCTATTGTTCTGATTACCTTACCAGTTCTTATCCCTATTATTAATCACCTGGGTATTAGCATGATCCATTTTGCGGTCGTTATGGTTGTCAACATGGAGCTTGCCATGATTACCCCCCCAGTCGGGCTGAACTTGTTTGTCGTCTCGGCAGTTGGTAAATCTAAACTAGAAGAGGCAGTACGAGGGGTTATACCATTTCTCCTGGTTATGATTGCAGTACTCTTTGTATTGGTTATGTTCCCTGAAATATCTCTCTACCTACCCAATAAAATGGACCAATAAAATTTTGTTTAACTATAATACCTTAATCTAGTTTCATTAAAATATTTATTAAAGGACTATCATCCCCTCTGTCTAGAGCAGATAGTCCTGAGCACAACTGTTTATCTACACCCATCTGGGAAGACTGGATGAGTGCCAGTAGATAAAGCAGCCAGTTGTATTGACGAATACAGTGGCTGCTTTATCTTATTTTCAGATAATTCAGTTTAAGAGGAGGGATTCTAAGTTGTGGGAAAGTGAGAAGGTTCGCGGAGTCATTTACCGTGGAGGAACCAGCAGGGGTGTCTATCTCTTGGAAAATGACTTACCTAAGGAGCCACACATAAGAGACCAAGTCATTTTATCGATTTATGGTAGTCCTGATGCTCGTCAAATCAACGGCTTAGGTGGTGCAGATTCTCTTACGAGTAAGGTTGCCATCATTGGTCCTTCGGAGCGGGAGGATGCCGACGTTGATTACACCTTTGGCCAAGTAAGTATCACAAAGCCTTTGATTGACTATGTTGGGAATTGCGGCAACATTTCTTCTGGGGTTGGACCTTTTGCCGTGGACGAAGGACTGGTCAAAGCGGTTGAACCTATAACCTATGTTCGTATTTATAATACCAATACCAAAAAGATCATAGTGGCTGAAGTCCCGGTACGTGATGGAAAAGCCCTCAATAAAGGAGAATATGCCATAAATGGAGTTCCAGGCACAGGTGCTAAAATCATCTTGAACTTCCTGGACTCGGGCGGAGCAGTGACTGGAAAACTTCTACCCACTGGGAATCTCAAGGATGAAATCACATTAGCAGACGGAACTCAGCTCACCGTCTCCTTAGTCGATGCAGCGAATCCAGCGGTCTTTTTTAAAGCTTCAGATCTTGGACTGACGGGAACAGAACTACCTGATGCAGTGAACTCAAATCCTAGTTTGCTCCAAAGAATTGAAGAAATTCGCAGTATTGCAGCAGAAATGTTAGGTTTAGCACCGAAGCAAGAAGCTACAGATAAAAGCCCTGCGGTTCCGAAGATCGTATTCTTCTCCCCTCCAACGGATTACAAGACCAGTGATGGTCGACACGTTGGCAAGGAATCCATAGATCTTGTCGCTCGTACGATGTCCATGCAAAAGATGCATAAAGCGTTCGCCGTCACCGGGGGTATCTGTACTGCGACCGCAGCCAAACTGGAAGGAACTGTAGTAAGCCAAATTCTCAGTACAGAAGCAAGTCAAAGAAGTACCGTTCGACTGGGTCATCCCTCAGGAACGTTGGATTTCGAGATCACATTCAGAAAAACGGAGGATGGTTCACCAGAGTTAGAAAAGGCAGCTGTCAACCGAACGGCTCGCCGAATTATGGAAGGGTATATCTATATTCCTAGGGAAATTTACTGGCCATATCATTGAGCTATTTAAATAGGAGGCAGAAACAATGGATGAACAGTTGGTGCCTATTTACGTTATGGGAAAACACTATCAAGTTCCTGAAGGACTTACCATTATGACGGCTATGGAATGGGTTGGTTATAAATATGTCCGGGGGTGTGGTTGCCGGGGTGGATTTTGCGGGGCCTGTTCCACGGTCTATCGTTTACCCGGTCAACATAAATTAATGGTCGGTTTGGCCTGTCAAACAACGATTACTCCTACTATGCATCTCATGCAAATTCCGTTCTTTCCAAATCCCAAAAAGATTTATGACCTGGAAAAAGTGGAAAATCCTGTTCAAGCTCTGTTGGACATTTTTCCGGAAATTACAAAATGTGTAGGATGCGGTGCTTGCGCCAAAGCCTGTCCTAACAATCTTCGCCCGATTGATTATGTGGCTGCGGCCCTTAGAGGGGATTGGGAAAAGGCCGCTGAATTGTCTTTTGATTGCATCATGTGTGGGTTATGTGCCTCAAGATGTACAGGAGAGTTAGTCCCCCACAACATCGCGCTTTTTGTGCGCAGGTATTATTCGAAGGTCGTTCGCCCAAAACCCCAACAATTACTAAACCGCAACCAAGAAATCAGGGAAGGAAAATTTGATACCTCATTGAGTGATTTTGCGAAATTAGATGAGGCAAAGTTACGAAAAATGTACGATGAACGAGACTTTGAAAAAATCTAGGAGGGGTAATTATGTCAGGCTATCCAGCAAGTATACAAGAATCCATCAAGAAATTAGAACGTACTCGTACGTTGCGTTTAACTCAGGAAATTCCCCGTCTTAGCTTTGCTGAAAGAGAACAACTGTTGAAGGCCTGCCATCCAGATTATAGGGTAGATAGCATCAAAGAAGTGCGCGTTGGAGCAAATCAAGGGGAAAAGTTAACCAATAATTTAGTTGACTTATTAGAGGCTAAAAGCCGTATTGATCCAGATCGAGTTGACTTAACTCAAATCGATTTTGATGTTGATGTGCTCGTGATTGGCGGCGGCGGAGGAGGAATTAGTGCAGCACTTGTAGCCCATGAGAATAATGCCAAAGTACTGCTCGTTACCAAGTTGCGTCTTGGAGATTCCAATACCATCATGGCTGAAGGTGGGATAGCCGCTGCAACACAGGCCAATGACACACTGGAACGACACTTTATGGATACCATCGGTGGTGGACGTTTCCAAAACAAACGTGATCTGGTTGAAGTTTTAGTTCATGACGCCCCCTTTACAGTTGAATGGCTGAAAGATTTGGGTTGTATGTTCGATACACATGCCAATGGGGACCTCGTCGTATCTTTCGCTGGAGGACATCAGCGTAAACGAGTTCATTCTTGTAAAGATTTAAGTGGTATGGAATTCCTACGTGTTGTGAGAGATGAATTATACAACAAAGAAATACCAATACTTGAGTTTAGCCCTGCGGTTGAGATCCTTCTTGATGAAAAAGGGCAGTGTGCCGGGGCAGTGTTGTTTAACTTAGAGACAGAGACCTATATCATCGTCCGTGCTAAGGCTGTCATTCTTGCTACAGGAGGGATCGGACGTCTCCACCCCAATGGCTTCCCGACGACTAATCACTATGGTGCAACCGCCGACGGACTGGTCATGGCTTACCGTGCTGGAGCAAATCTTCTCCACATGGATACCATTCAATTTCACCCGACTGGAGCAATGTGGCCAGATCAAATGCTCGGTCAATTAATCACCGAGGCCTGCCGCGGAAACGGAGCACATTTGGTCAATAAAAATGGTGATCGTTTTATCAATGAGTTAGAAACAAGAGATACTGTCTCTTCTGCCATCTTAAGGGAAGTTCTAGATCGTGGAAATGGCGTAAAGCCCCCTGCTAAAGGAGAAGGAGTATGGCTGGACACTCCTTTGATCAATATTCGCGGAGATGTAGGAAAACTCGATCGCATGTTTGCCGGAATCATCCATCGTTTCCATCAATACGGGATCGATGTTCGAAAGGAGCCCATTTTAGTTTTCCCAACCCAACACTACCAAAACGGTGGCGTCGAAATCGATCCACAAGGCAGAACCAGTGTGCCAGGACTATACGCAGCTGGAGAATGTTCGGGGGGAGTCCAAGGGCGTAATCGTCTAGGAGGAAATTCCTTATTAGATATTTTTGTCTTTGGCCGCCGAAGTGGCAAGAACGCAGTGGATTATCTCCAAACGGCCAAAGTCGGGACCTTAACCCTTCAACATGTAAGGGAATACCATCATCAACTCGATTTTGTTGGGATCGCTAATAATATGCAGTCACCTTTACTACTCCCCGACTACATTCGGGACGAAGTGAAGCAGCGACGTTATAACTAAGAGGGGTGAAAACATGCCTAGATTAAATCCTTTACCTCAAAATCGGGAGATGATCACCAAAATATTGGATACTCCTTCATCACCTGTAGCGATGTTCCGGCTTCTATCAGGTGGGGTGTCTCCCAATAATTTATTAGAAAACTCAGAACTAATTGTGGGTCAAAAGGCTTGCTTAGCCTGCGGAAACTGCGTGGATGCCTGCCCCGTTGTACTGAGAGAGGAGGATAAAATCGACTTGCAAGTTCACCGGACATCTCTTCATCTTGAAATAATAGTAGAAGAAAGTTGTTTAAGATGTTACTCCTGTATCAAAGTTTGCCCGCAAGTAGATCGTCCCTTAAAATTATTGGCTGCGAAGCATCGAATTACAGAAAAACTCGTTCATGCTTGGATAGCTGTTGTTTATCTTCTCACTGCTGGAACGGGAATCTTTCTTAACCACTTTCGAGGGGATTCATCAGACTTCTTAATCAATCTCGATAGTACCGCCCACAAAATTGGGGCAATCATGTGGCTCCTCGCTCCGGTTCTTTTTTATTTCTTTGACAAGTACCACTTTAAGCGAACTATGAAAGGAATTCTTTCCCTTGGTACGCATGACTTTACTTGGTGGAAAGAGACAATCAAAGCCTTATTTAGTAAAGGAAAACGGCCATTTCAAGGAGAGTATAACAGCGGGCAAAAAACCTGGTACCTCGTTGTATTAGGCACAATGCTTGTCTTAGGAGTATCAGGAATGGTGCGTTGGATTTGGGCAGATAGTCTAAGCACAACTACCTTGAATCTGATCATTTGGATTCACGTCTTGGCTGCTTATACGATAGACATTAGCTTCGTGTATCACTTTGGTCGTAAACTCTTAACACGTTCTGTCAAGAAATTTAGACAGATCTTTAGAGATTCACTCATTTTAGACGAGCAAACAAGGCAGGATCAACGAGAAGGCACTCCAGCTTCCTTGCAAAAGACAACCATGGTACTAAAAAGTTAAGAACAAAAAACCTAAAATATGGGAGGAAAGCATATGGGACTGAGTTTAGCTGCGAAAATCATTAAAGATCACCTAGTGGATGGAGTCATGACAGCCGGAGAAGAAATTGGCTTAAAAATTGATCAGACTCTCGTACAAGATGCAACGGGAACCATGGCTTTTCTACAATTCGAGGCCATTGGAATCCCTCGGGTTAAGACTGAGTGCAGTGTCGTGTATGTGGACCACAATACGTTACAAACGGGATTTGAAAGCCCTGATGATCACCGATTTTTGCAAGATATGGCCTCAAATATCGGGGTCTATTTCTCAAAACCTGGTAACGGGATCTGTCACCAGTTGCAATTAGAACGTTTTTCAGTCCCTGGTAAAATACTCTTAGGAGCAGATAGCCATACTCCTACGAGTGGTGGGTTAGGGTCATTGGCGATTGGAGCCGGGGGACTTGATATCGCCGTAGCTATGGGTGGTGGTCCGTTTAATCTCACAATGCCCCGGATCATTAACGTGCAGTTAATAGGGGCACCTGCTCCTTGGGTCACCGCTAAAGATATCGTCTTAGAAGTTCTGAAGCGCCTTTCTGTGAAAGGAGGGATAAAGTCTATCCTAGAGTACTCCGGGGAAGGACTACAATATTTGAGCGTCCCGGAAAGAGCAACTATTACCAACATGGGGGCAGAAACCGGTGCGACATCTTCAATTTTCCCCAGTGATGAAATAACCAAGGCGTTTTTTCAAGCCCAAGCAAGAGCCGAGGTATGGCGTCCTTTAGCGGCCGACCTTGATGCTGAATATGACGAAGTTATGGAAATAAAACTCAATGAATTGCAACCCATGGTTGCCTGCCCGCACAGTCCGGATAATATAATGCCTGTCGAGGAAATAGCGGGGATGAAAGTTGATCAAGTAATGATTGGCAGTTGTACAAATTCATCGTATATAGATCTTACTAAAGTTGCCCAAATACTTAAAGGCAAGAAGGTTCATCCAGACGTTAACCTTGTCCTCGCCTGTGGATCGAGACAAGTGTTTAAAATGCTAGCCCAGGAAGGGAGCCTTACCGACATAATCGAAGCAGGTGCCCGTGTCTTAGAATGTGCCTGTGGTCCGTGCATTGGAATGGGACAGTCGCCGCAATCTAAAGGTATTTCTTTAAGAACTGTGAACCGCAACTTTAAGGGGCGTTCAGGTACAAAAGACGCTGAAGTCTATTTGGTTAGCCCAGAAACTGCAGCAGCAAGCGCCATTGCAGGAAAACTTGTCGATCCACGCAGTCTAGGAGAAACTTTTTTCGTCAAACAGCCTAAAGAATTTGCTGTCGATGATAGTATGATCATCGTGCCTAAATCGGAGGATGAGCAAGGCGAAGTTCGACGCGGACCCAATATCCAAGCCCTTCCAACACAAGCCGAACTACCAAATTCCCTCGAAGGTGAGGTACTGATTAAAGTCGGTGACAATATTACGACAGATCATATCATGCCTGCAGGGGCAAAAATACTCCCCTTACGTTCCAATATTCCGGCTATGGCAGAGCATGTTTTTGAACCCATTGACCCAGAATTCCCCAAGCGTGCCCAAGAGAAAGACGGCGGATTAATCCTCGGTGGGGACAATTATGGACAGGGTTCCAGCCGAGAACACGCCGCCCTAGCCCCTATGTACCTTAAAGTTAAAGCGGTCTTAGCCAAGTCGATTGCTCGAATTCATCATGATAATCTAGTGAACTTCGGAATTGTCCCTTTTGTCTTTAAAAACCCCCAAGATTATGACGAGATTTCCCAAGGAGAACGTCTGAAAATCAATAATCTCAAGCAAGCCGTAGAGAGTGACGCAGAAACCTTAAACGTAGAGAACATGGATAACGGTAAGGATTACCCAGTATCTCTTAAGCTGTCAGAACGACAAAGAAGCATTCTTTTAGCGGGTGGAACCTTAAATTGGACGAAACAGCAGAGTTAATATATTAGTGTACTTACCATTCATAATTAAATCGAAGAAGGTATAATTCCGAGGAGGAACTAATGATGAGAAAAATCCAAATGAACGTTCCATTAGTTGAAATGGACGGAGACGAAATGACTAGGATCATTTGGCAGTCAATTAAAGATATATTATTGAAACCTTATATTGATTTAAAAACCGAATATTACGATCTGGGATTAGCAAAAAGGGATGAGACGGAAGACAAAATTACAATGGAAGCTGCCATGGCCACGAAAAAATATGGTGTCGCTGTAAAATGCGCTACGATTACTCCAAATGCCCAGAGGGTTAAAGAATATAACTTAAAGCAAATGTGGAAAAGTCCGAATGGAACCATCCGCGCCCTTCTCGATGGGACAGTATTTCGCACTCCTATTATAGTTAAAGGTATAAAACCTTTAGTAATCCCATGGCAAAAGCCGATTACCATTGCCCGTCATGCGTACGGAGATATTTATAAGAATGTTGAGTATCAAGTTAAAGGTCCTGGAACTGCTGAACTTGTTTTCACCAGCAAAAACGGGTCCCAATCACACCAAACCATCCACGATTTTCAAGATAAGGGCGTTATCATGGGGATGCATAATCTCGATGGATCGATTCAAAGCTTCGCCAGCTCTTGCTTCAACTACGCACTAGATCTGAAACAAGATTTATGGTTTTCCACCAAGGATACAATCTCAAAAATATATGACCATACTTTCAAGGATATTTTCCAAGACATTTATGAAAAAGAGTACAGAGGAAAATTTGAAGCGGCTCAGATTGAGTACTTTTACACATTAATTGATGACGCAGTGGCTCGCGTTATGCGCTCCGAAGGTGGAATGATCTGGGCTTGTAAAAACTATGACGGTGATGTGATGTCTGACATGGTGGCAACTGCCTTTGGTAGCCTAGCTATGATGACCTCCGTGTTGGTTTCTCCCAATGGTTGCTACGAATTTGAGGCTGCACACGGCACCGTCACACGGCATTATTATAAACATCTTCAAGGGGAAGAAACCTCGACAAATTCTATGGCAACCCTCTTTGCTTGGACCGGAGCCTTAAGAAAACGTGGAGAAATGGATGGAATCCAAGAGCTCGTGGCTTTTGCTAATAAATTAGAAAAAGCCTCTCTTAAAACTATTGAAAACGGAGTCATGCCGAAGGATTTAGCACATATATCCGAACTCGCCGATAAGAAAGAGGTTAACACCGAAGGCTTTCTTTTGGAAATTAAGAAAACTTTGGACGAGATTGTCTAAGGACTTTAATCTCATATTAAGGAGATAGAGATTTAAGAGCTGAGCCATGTTTTTACCAAGTGTTTGGAAGGTCTGCCTGCCTTCAGCATCATTTTGGACATCGGTGTAAAAAAGTATAGCTTAAAGATTAATAAATGTAGACAAACGTTAGCTCAAGAGTATACTAATAGGTAAGTGACTTATTCTCAGGGCGGGGTTAGAGTCCCCACCGGCGGTATCCTAGTTATTCTAGGGAGCCCGCGAGCGCTCTTCTTTTTTGAAGAGGTCAGCAGAACTGGTGCAAGGCCAGTGCCGACGGTATAGTCCGGATGAAAGAGGATAAGGTAGTCTGCATAATCTAATTCACTTCAGTAAATTTGAGGTGAAGTTTATTTGGTTTTTGCTTGCTGTCTGTCTTAATGCCCTGATTCGAGTAAGTCGACTATAATGTAGGAGGCGTATTACTTTGAGTCAGACTTTATTAACCTGTTTCGGAAACTCAGTTGAGAGAGTGGAAAGGGCCCTTGACGCGTTGCGTCGCGGTCAAGGAGTCTTGGTTATGGATGATGAACAAAGGGAAAACGAAGGAGATATTTTCTTTGCTGCTGAGTCCTTGACGAATGATCAAATGGCCATGCTAATTCGAGAAGGTAGTGGCATTGTCTGCTTGTGCCTTCCAGAGGAAAAGGTGCAAGCTTTAGGGTTACCTATGATGGTGGAAAACAACACGAGTAGTTTTCAAACTCCTTTTACGGTATCGATCGAAGCTGCAAGCGGTGTTACTACAGGCGTTTCAGCTGCCGACCGCGTCACAACCGTGAAAGCCGCGATTGCTGATCATGCACGTCCAGATAATCTCCGCCGCCCAGGACATGTTTTCCCGTTAAGGGCCAAGCCTTTGGGTGTGCTGGAGCGTCCCGGGCATACAGAAGCGAATGTCGACTTAATGCGACTTGCTGGACTACAACCTTATGGCATATTGTGTGAACTTACAAATCCCGATGGTACTATGGCGCGTTTGCCAGAAATTGTAGCCTTTGCCGAAAAAAACGAGATGCCCGTACTTACAGTTGATGATTTAATTAGCTATCGCAAAGCGAGAGAACCGAGGGTAAGTTAGATTAAGGGCGCGGATAAAGGCATGACAAGATACATCATAGAGCTAAGATTACTCAGCTTATTTTTAAGCTGAGTAATCTTTTTGTAACTCTTTCCTGAATTCTCACGGGTTTCGCGACTTTCAAGCAAAAAAAGAGTGTTTTCTAAGGGTATGATGAATGATTACCCAGAACATTGTTTATCAACGTCATGGAGAATCGTAGATAATCAATCTATTCTAAGCCTTCGAATTGCATATTGTAGTAATGAGCATAGATTCCGTCCTGTTCGAGCAGCTGTTTGTGATTGCCTTTTTCTTGGATGCCTTCATCGGTGACCACGACGATTTCGTCTGAATTTTTGATCGTACTCAGCCTGTGGGCAATCACGATAGTGGTTCTGTTTTTAGAGAGCTTTTCTAGGGAGTTTTGGATGTATTTTTCACTGTCATTATCAAGGGACGAAGTAGCCTCGTCCAAGATTAAAATTGGAGGGTTCTTTAAAAACACTCTGGCTATCGAGAGTCGTTGTTTTTGACCGCCGGAGAGCCTGACCCCCCGTTCCCCGACATAGGTGTCATACCCTTCGTCAAGGGTCAAGATATACTCATGAATATTGGCCTTTTGGGCGGCCTCCATAATTTCGGCATCAGTAGCTCCAGATTTACCATAAGCAATATTAGCTTTGATTGAGCCGTCAAACATGTAGACATCCTGCTGAACAATGCCGATCGTGTTTCGCAAAGACTCTAACGTAACATCCTTAATATCCTTTCCATCGATAGTTATCGAACCCGCAGCTACCTCATAAAATCTCGGCAACAAAGAACATAAGGTTGTTTTTCCTCCACCGGATGGTCCGACGAGGGCAATGTTTTTTCCTGCACAGATCCTTAAGCTTACATTGTCCAAAACATTGGAATCATCGTTATAGCGGAAGGAGACATTCTTGTATTCAATCTCTCCTTTAACGTCTTTAAGGGGTTGGGCCCCTGCTTTGTCTAAAATATCTGGCTGAGTCTCCATAACCTCAATAAATCGCTTGAACCCAGCGAAGCCTTTTTGAAACGATTCTGTATAGTTAATCAGCACATCAATCGGGTGGATGAAGAGGTTAACGTAAAGAACATAAATAGCCAAATCAGAAATTTTCAGTGAGCCCTGGGCTATAAACACACCTCCGGAAACAATAATCACAACATAAAGCAGTCCTTCGAAAAAGGAATTCCAGGCGTGAAAATTGCCCATTAATCTGTAACTCTTGACCTTAGAGAATAAAAATTCATGGTTACTTTTATGGAACTTTTCTCGTTCCACGCGTTCATTGGCAAATGACTTCACAACTCTGATTCCAGACAGACTATCTTGAACGCTGGAATTTACGGCAGCAATTTTTACCCTATTATCGGCAAAGATGGGTGCCATTTTAATATTTTTATAAATGGTGAAGACCACCATGATCATCGTGACCATTAACAAAATCAAGGTCATTTGGACATTGATCATCATTAAGATACTAAAGGAGCCGATGATCTTCAGAGCGGAGATGAAGACATTTTCCGGCCCGTGATGAGCAAGCTCGGATATATCAAATAAGTCTACGACTAATTTAGACATCATTTCCCCAGTATTGTTTCTATCATAATATGAAAAGGATAACCTCTGAAAATGGTTGAACAGATCTTTCCTCATATCTGCTTCCATTCTCGCGCCCATAATGTGTCCCCAGGAGATGATGAAATACTGGCAGAAATACTTAATCACGTACATAGACAGCAAGGCTAAGCCCACAAATCCTATAGCATGCATTATGATCGCTTTATCTTGGGTAAATAAATTTTTAGCAAGATAATTCAGGATTTGAGGAAAGGCCAGATCCACGATGGAAACAACTACTGCACAAACCATATCAGCATAAAAAAGGAATTTGTAGGGTTTATAATACTTGATAAATTTTTTAAGAATAGACATGAAAAGGATACCACTCGCCTTCTACCTTATTCGTTTAATTATGAATAGAAACTAATTTAAGGAAGAAAGTCCGACCACTTCGGGCTTTCTTCCTTTCGTGTAACCCATCATTTCTTCTTCACAGTCAGGGTACTGCTGGGAAGGGGGAATTGAAGATCCCTTAAAGTTTATCTATATTGTAACAACAGATGGGCTGATTGTCATCATCACGACCCATCGAGTTCAATGAGTTCATCGTGTTAGAGATTTTAGACTGACTTCTTAATTATAATGCATTATTTTATAAGATTGGGTGAAAGATGGAATGGAGTACCTATATTCCCCAAAATTGAGAAACGAATTTGGGCTAAAAAAGGGTATTAAAAAAGATGGCAAGAAGACAGAGAAAGATGTGAAAATAGTGTATATTACTGATTACGAGATTGCTTTAAGATTATTTTTAGCCTGTGTTTTTGGAGGCATAGTTGGCTTTCAACGAGAACGACATGATAGTCCAGCAGGCTTTAGAACTTATATTCTAGTATCCTTAGGTTCCGCTTTAATTATGGTTTTATCGATGTATGGATTTTCTGATTTTTCCTCAACGGGAGACCCTGCTCGCTTAGCCGCTCAAGTCGTTTCAGGTATCGGTTTTTTAGGAGCAGGAACCATTTTAAGAGATGGAGTATCCGTAAAAGGATTAACAACGGCCGCTTCTCTTTGGGTTGTTTCAGCGATTGGATTGGCCGCAGGAGCAGGATTTTACTATTCATCGTTCCTTGTTACGGTTCTAGTTTTCATTACATTAGAGCGTTCCATTGAAACCTATTTTTTCAGAGGTAAGCAAATTTTAAGAGTCGTTACTGTCAATAGAACTTGTGCGATCCAGGACATCAATCGTATTTTAGAATCACACAAAATAATGGCTCGCAATATTTCTATGAAATTATTACAAGAAGAACAAAACAAAACAACGTTTGAATATACATTGAGAACTCCCTTTTATATAATAAATACCGATAAAATTATTGAGGACATTAATGAACTTGACGGAATTTATTCTGTTGAAAAGGTTAAAGTCCATTAAATATAACCATCACTTTTCATAAATTCAAGATACTCCGTTCCCCATTCAAACATCTTATCCATAACTTTCAAAAATTTATTACCCATTTCAGTTAAGGAGTATTCCACTTTTGGAGGAACCTCCCTATAAACTTCCCGATGAACTAGCCCGTCTCGTTCAAGCTCCCGCAGTTGTTGCGTTAAATAACCTTGCCGTATTTCGGGTAAAGCTCTCAGTAATTCATTGAATCGCTTAACTCCATCTTTCAATGTCCATATTATTACCAACTTCCATTTTCCTGCAATTATGTTTTGTGTGATACCCACTGGGCATTTAATTTCTAACAACTCTTGCCTTAACTGCAATTGAAATGCTCCCTCCATAGTACGATTTTATGTACTATGTACAAAAAATTAGCGTACTTGAATGATGTTGCTTTATACAATATTATCATACTAGGTTGATTAATCAACTCATAAAATTATTTGGAGGTTTAAAAATGGAAGAAGTACTGGGATTTCTAAAAGAAAACCGCATGGGTTCATTGGCGACAATTGCAAATGGAAAACCAAAAGTTAGGCCATGGGGATTTATGATGGCGGAAGATGGCAAGTTTTATTTTTGTACAGCAAACACTAAAGATGTATATAAACAAATAAAAGAAATTCCTTTTATTGAATTTACATCAACATCAAAAGATATGGTAACAATTAGATTGTCCGGTGAAGTTATTTTCAGTTATGATTTAGGTTTGAAAGAAATAATTCTGGAAAGTAATCCAATGGTAAAAGGGCTTTACAAATCAGCGGATAATCCTATTTTTGAGATTTTTTATGTGGAACATGGAGAGATAATTATCTCGGATTTCTCTGGTCAACCACCCAGAAAAATCAGCTTTTAGAAAAGATAAGGAAGACGTGCAAATATTGACTGTTTAACGATATCACAAAGAAGAGACGAGTAAAAACGTCTCTTCTTTGTGATATCGTTAATTCTTTGTCAGATAGTTTTCGATATTATACTCTGCTAAGCGTTCTTGAAGCCAACCATCAAATTCTGTCTCTAATTTTTGTTTTCTCCCTAGTTGCATCACTTGAATGAAATCCTCTTCATAAGCAATGAGCCCTACTGGCGCACGTCAAATGGCATTTTACACTATTAGCTTGAGATTCCCATGGATTCGATACAGTGCTTAACTTTAAACTTAGCGAACCTGCTTTAAGAGCTTAGCCATGTTTTTACCAAGAGTTTGGAAGGTTAGGACGCCTTCGGCATCATTTTGCACATCGCCTGGATCACGGGATAAGGTCAGATTCCAATAATTTGAACTGCAAATGGTCATTTCGGCTATGCCAAAGAAAAAGTTGATGGCAGCGTAGGTAAACGTTGATCCGGCTCTACGAGCAGAAACGACCGAAGCGCCTACTTTTCCCTTCAACATTGCACCTCCGTTGGACCTATTTACATAGCCGCAACGGTCGATAAGGGCCTTTACTTCCGTGCTCACATTACTGAAGTAGGTGGGTGAACCGATAATGATGCCATCGGCTTCTTCCATTTTCTGAATGAAACTATTCATCTCATCGTCCTTGCGCACACACCGGTTATCTTTATTTTCACGACATTTGCCGCAGGCCAAGCAGCCAAAGACTTTACGCCCACCCAATTGAACGATTTCTGTCTCGATTCCTTCGTTTGCTAATTCCGCCAAGACAATTTTGAGGCTTTGTGCGGTATTGCCATTAACCCGCGGACTACCATTAAATGCTACAACTTTCATATTCGAACACTCCTTATTTTTGGCATAAGTAATTGTAAATATAATAATAAACGATATAATAGTAATTAACAAGTACGTACCTCTTTGTACTATAGTATCTATTTGTATACTATAAGTTAAAATGGTTATAGTAATGTAATGATATATTGAGAACCGCTCTGTGAACCAGAATTATAATTTAGAATGTGAAACTCAAAGTTTGATTTATTACCTGTATGCTAAGGAGTGAGCCGAAATGATCAAGTTCAAAAATAACGAATATCAATGTTCAATGGAATTAACGTTGGCCATTATCGGTGGAAAGTGGAAAGCACTTATTCTTTGGCATTTGGCGGATAAAACCTTAAGATACAGTGAACTGAGAAAAACACTTCCCACTGTCACACCGAAAATGTTAACTCAACAACTCAGAGAGCTGGAAGACAGTGGATTGGTCAAGCGATTCATTTACACACAAATTCCGCCTAAAGTCGAGTATTCATTGACTCAAGTCGGTAAGAGCCTCCTGCCTATTTTAGATGCCATGTGTAAATGGGGACAGAATTACGCTGACGAAGATGAACGAATCGAGCAGGTAAAGAAACTGACCTAAAGAAGAAACTGAAAAATGTTAATCATAATAATAACCCACACGTTAATTGGACATTCTAAGAATGTTACCGGCAAAAAAATGAATGAGGAGGACTGGCTAATGAGAAAACTGGCTGCAAGCATTTTGGCTTTGGCTTTGTTGGTTCTAAGCGCTGTGCCTGCCTTCGGGGCTGTTGATCAAGGTAAATTGAAGGAGATTAAAGCTCTCACACAAGAAATGAACAGCATCAAAACTCAGATTATTGATAAGGAAGTCGAGGCCGGCATACTGGATCAAACAAAAGCCGAAAAAATCAAGAACGCCATGCAAGAGCGTCAACAAAGAATTGAACAGGATATCGACAAAGGCGAATTTCATGGTTTTGGGCACAAAAAAGGCTGCGGTCGTAAAACCTCTAATGCTCAGAAAACAGAGTAAACTCATTCACCACTGATTCACTGTCGGATAACAACATTAAGGAGCGAGCTCTAAGGAAACTTAGGGCTCGCTTCTTAGATTTTATTCGCATAGCCAGATGTCAGTGATAGTATAGTCAGTGCTGAGATTGACTACGAAAATGAAGTATCCTTGATTGCTCTATTGATGTGACAGGAAAGGTGAAAAGCTGTTCAGATTGGGCCGCCATTCAATTTTACAACGGTAACAGTAAATCGCTGTAAAATTAACAAAGAATTCTGTTAATAGCATTGACAAGTGTAAGACGCCGTCTTATACTTTAATGAGACGACGTCTTACTATTTAACAATTTTCAATAAACATTACTGCCCAAAAGTTCTATATAACCGGTTATCTGAAAAAAGGGGTATGGATTAACTATGGTAATTCTTCATCCACCAGCGCAAAAAATCTTTATTTCTGGGTGCTGGTGGATAAAATCAAGGGATTGAGTTGCAACATTTTTTATTTAAATTCATCTAAACGGGGGTATGCAGAATGGGATTCGAAGAGTTAATGAAGGACCTAGAGGAGAGGAAGACCAAGGCGCTAGGGATGGGCGGGCCGGAAAAACTGGCTAAGCGGAAGGCTGAAGGAGTGCTCAATGCAAGGGAGCGGCTTGACTACCTTATTGATGACGGTAGTTTTATCGAGTCCGGCCTTCTTGCCAAGGCAATCCGGCCCGAAGTTCGCCATAAGTCGCCGGCCGACGGGAAAATCGCTGGGCTTGGGAGGATAAACAATCGCGAGGTGGCCGTTGTATCCAATGACTTCACGGTGCTCGGTGCGTCGAGCAGCTCCATCAATATGAAGAAAATAAGGCACATGAAAAAGATCTCCATTCAGAGGGGGATTCCGCTTATACTTCTTGGGGAATCCTCAGGAGCCAGAATGCCGGATCGCATGGGGGCGGCGGGGCGTGCCACCATGGGTCAGGACCCCACCGAATACATGCGCATGCGGGAAGCTCCAATGGTTTCGGCTCTCCTGGGAGACTGCTACGGGTCTTCCACTTGGTACACCTGCATGTCGGACTTCACTGTAATGCGCAAAGGCGCCACCATGGCCGTGGCCAGCAGCCGGGTGACCTCTATAGCCATAAACCAGCCAGTTGACCCTGAGGAACTGGGTGGCTGGAAGTTGCACACCGAGATTACCGGCTTTGTTGATGTCGCTGTTAATACCGACGAGGAGGCGATGAAAGTAATCAAGGACTTCCTCAGCTACCTGCCAGGAAACTACAATGAGGCTCCCCCAAAATATCCAGTACCGCTTGAGACAAACGATAGGTCCGAAAAAATACTGGAGATTTTTCCCGAGCAGAAGAACCAAGTGTACGATGTAAGGGATATCATAAAGTGCATCGTGGACCAGGACAGCTTCTTCGAACTCAAGCAGCGTTTCGGAAAATCCATAGTGACGAGCTTCGCACGCCTTGACGGGAAGAGTGTGGGCATTATTGCCAACAATCCCAAGTTCAAAGGTGGGGCCATCGACGTAGACGCTATGCGCAAGGCCACTAGTTTTCTTGTATTGTGCGACTCGTATAATATCCCACTGGTGTTTTTGGCTGACCAACCTGGGTTCCTGGTCGGGGTGACCGGGGAAAAACAGGGAGCGCCAGGAAGGATCATTAACTGGTTGAACGCCCTCACCCTTTGCACCGTACCAAAAATGTTAGTGATTATGAGGAAGGATTATGGCCAAGCCTACCTTAACATGGGTGGCGGGCAGAACTCTGACGAGGTTATTCTGTGGCCTATGGCCGAACTAGGGTTCATGGACCCGTCGGTGGGAGTTAACGTCCTCTACAAGGTAACGGAGAAGGACGACCCGATCCGCTTCAAGCAGCTGCAAGACGAACTGGCTCGGGACACCTCGGCTTGGGACCTTGCCGGTCTTTACGAGGGCCACATGGTCATCGACCCGCGTCAGACTAGGGCTACCCTAATCAGGCTGATGGAGATTTACAGAAAAGGTATGAATAACGGCGTGGGCAAGCATCTTATGCGAAACTGGCCGACTAGCTACTAACCGGGATTTTCTCAATTCAAACAAAATAATCTGGAGGAATGAAATATGGCTTTGATCGAGGTAAAGGCGGAGACTACGGGGATGGTCTGGAAAATTGGTGTAAAGCTAGGGGACCGTGTTTCCGAGGACGACACTATGATCACCATGGAGTCGATGAAAATGGAAGTTCCTTTGCTAGCCCCCGAGGACGGGACAGTTAAGGAAATATTAGTTAAAGAAGAGGACCCAATCTCCGAGGGTGATGTCGCTATCATTCTCGAAGTGTAATATCCTTGGAAAAAGTAGATAAAAATCGGGGTGTTTAAATGGAATTTAAGAAAATTTTAATTGCCAACAGGGGAGAGATAGCCAGGCGGGTTATAAGCACCTGCCGGAAAATGGGGATCAAAACCGTGGCCGTATACTCCGAGGCTGACCAGGGGGCGTTGCACGTGCGGGAGGCTGATGAGTCAGTTCTCATCGGACCTGCACCGGTGGCCCAGAGCTACCTCAATTCGGGGGCCATTATTTCCGCGGCCAGAGAAACTGGGGCCGACGCGATTCATCCGGGGTACGGTCTACTTTCCGAAAACGGTGACTTTGCGGCTGAATGTAAAAAAAGTGGCATTATCTTTATCGGGCCCCCTAGTCAGGTTATATCCGACATGGGCAGCAAGATTGAGGCCCGACGGAAAATGATGGCACTAGGCGTTCCCGTCGTGCCAGGTAGTGAAGAAGCAGTCGATACGCTGGAGGAAGCCCTAGAGTTGGCCCAAGAAATTGGCTACCCGGTAATGCTTAAGGCAAGTGCGGGCGGCGGCGGGGTCGGGATATCCATTCTCAGTAGTCCCGAAGAGCTGGAGAAGGGCTTTCAGAACATCCGTGACCGCTCTCGCCTCTACTTTGGCAACCCCACCGTGCTCTTGGAAAAGTTCATCGAGAGCCCAAGGCACATAGAAGTACAGATTGCTGCCGACCAGTTCGGCAATGTCGTACATCTCTTTGAAAGGGAGTGCTCGGTGCAGAGGCGCCACCAGAAGGTCCTGGAGGAAAGCCCATCTCCCTTTCTTAGTGAGGATCTGCGCGACCGGCTGCTGGCCTCAGCGATCCAGGGTGTCAAGGGTATCGGGTACAGGAATCTGGGGACCATGGAATTTATTTTCGGACAGAACGGGGAGTTCTATTTTCTTGAAATGAATACCAGGCTTCAGGTGGAACACCCCGTGACAGAGGCTGTAACCGGGCTCGACCTTGTCGAGTGGCAGATCAGGATCGCCCAGGGCGAGCAGCTGCCGCTGTCCCAAGAACGGATAAACTCCCAAGGCCATGCCATGGAGTGCAGGATTTACGCCGAGGACCCGGTCAGGCTTATTCCATCCCCGGGGACAATTTCAAGGTTGTCCTGGCCGATGGATGGCGTCAGGATTGACGCTGCGGTGGAGGAAGGTACAGTGGTTTCACAATATTATGACCCGATGATTGCCAAGTTGGTTGTTCGGGGTGAAGACCGACAGGAAACTATAGGGGCAATGAACAGGGCGTTGTCACAGACTCAAATAGAGGGGATCAAGAACAATATACCGCTGTTGCTGAATGTGGTCCACAATGATCAGTTTATCAGGGGGAATTACAGTACTGGTCTAATCGCCGACCTTCTGAAGGCGATGAAGAAGAAGGGCAGATAGACTTTTAGCTGTCAGCCCTAGCGGCGAGATTAGGCATAAGGGGGGATTTACCATTCAAACCGAAGTTAACTTTTCCCTTGATAAGTTTTTTAACCCCAGATCAGTGGCGGTGGTGGGTGCCGGGAGCAGCCCCAAGAAAATGGGGTCGCGTACATTAAGGCTGATTAAAGAGTTCGGATTTACCGGAGGCCTTTATGCAGTCAATCCAAGGAGTGAATCCTGCTGTGGCGTACCGGGCTTTCAGCGGGTGGTTGATATACCAGAAGAAGTTGACCTGTGCATTATTGCCGTCCCGGCGGTCATCGTGCCTGAAGTGGTGGCCGACTGTGCGGAGAAGGGTGTTCCGGTGGCTCAGATACTAACCAGCGGGTTCGGTGAGGCCGGAACCGAGGGCCGAGAGGCCGAGAGGAAAATAATTGATCTGGCCCGGGGAAAGACCAGGATCATTGGCCCCAACTGCATGGGCGTCTATTCCTCCGCCGGAAGACTCACGTTTATAACATCCGCCGACAGTACCGTAGGAAATATTTCAATCTGCTCCCAGAGCGGCGGACTGAGCATAGAGATGGTCCTCCAGGCTAAGGCCCGGGGAATGAGTCTTGGCAAGCTGGTTTCCATGGGAAACTGCTTGGATTTGGACCCGGTGGATTTTCTTAACTTCCTGGGGCAGGATTCGGGAACCGAGGTCATTGGGTTTTACCTAGAGGGGCTCCGGCGGGGCAGGGAATTTCTTGAGGCTTTGACGAGGGTAGCCGCTGTTAAACCCGTTGTGATACTCAAGGGTGGGCGCACTGACCTCGGAGCCAAGTCGGTAGCATCGCACACTAATTCTCTGGCGGGCCAGTACGATACCTGGAAGGCTGCAGTTATGCAAGCTGGTGCCATTGCGGTGGAAGGCATTGATGACTTCTTGGCAATGCTTACTGCCCTTCAGGGCTTTGTTCCTCGACCATCCGGAAAAGGGTTGGCTCTAGTGGGAAACGGAGGCGGGGCGACAGTCCTAGCCACTGACCTGCTGGCCGAGCGCGGGCTGACTTTGGCGACCCTTGACGGCAGGACAAAGGCTGCCATTATGGAAATAGAGATGCCTGCCGGGTCTTCAGTGGGAAACCCTACTGACACCCCCGCCAGCGCGCTTCATAAAAAGGGCGGCGAGGCACTGGGAACAGTGATCAACCGTCTGCTCGAAGATCCGGCCGTAGGCGGGGCCATAGTCCATTTTAATCTACTTCCTTTTATAAATTACGACAACCCGGGTACCATGGCCGAGGGGATATCTGCCACCCTTTTATCAGTGGACGGGACCCAAAAGCCTGTTTACGTGGGCCTCCGGGCAGTGCCTGATCAGGCCGTAGAAAGTTTGAGACTGGAGATTCTAGATGCCGCCCGCGAGGCCCAACTTCCTTGCTTCCACTCCGCGTACGAGGCCGTAAGCACCATGGCCGGGGTTTACAAGTGGTCCCAGCGCCCGCTTCCGGTACTTGGGAGTAAATTTTCCGGGGTGTCTAGTCAGTCGGTTGATGAGGCAAGAAATATTATTACTCGGTTACAGGAAAAAGGAGTAAAATACCTGTCCCAGGAGAGCGCCTTCTGCCTCCTTGACCTTTTCGGAATCCCTCATCCTGAGTTAAGGATGGCCCGGAGTCCGGAGGAAGCTGCTCATGCCGCAGCAGAAATAGGTTTTCCGGTGGTCATGAAAATTGACTCTCCCGACATAGTCCACAAAACCGAAGCCGGGGGTGTCCGGGTTGGGCTGAAGAGCGCTGCTGAGGTGGTAGAAGCTTTTGAAGGCATATGCGCATCCGCCAGGCAGTACAAGCCGGACGCCTTTATCAACGGGATACTGATTCAGGGGATGTCCTCGGGATCGGTACAAGAGATGATCTGCGGGCTTAAAAGGGACCCCGTTTTCGGCGGGGTGCTAGTCCTGGGTATCGGTGGAGTACTGGTAGAAGTACTAAAAGATGCCTCCATGCGCGTTCTTCCCCTTGCTAAGGGGGAAGAGGGTCTGATGTGGAGGGAACTTGCAGGGTCAACACTGCTAACCGGATACCGTGGCAGGCCCGTGGCTGACCTCGCTGCCCTAGAGGACCTAATCGAGCGCGTTGCGGAGATGGGCCAAAACCTTCCGGAGATCGCCGAAATGGACCTCAACCCGGTAATGGTTATGAAGGATGGGTCGGGGGTCAGTGTAGTAGACTGCAGGATAATAATCAGTTAGAAAGAGGGGTGATGGAGGGGGGGTATCAACCAGGAATACATGGCAAGGTATCTAGAACTTTCAAAAAATAGAAAAAGGAGGAATTAGGTATGCTAAACGGGACAAAACAATATTTTAAGAAGTCCGGGATTATCCTTCTGGCCCTTCTCCTCGTCTCCGGAATAGCCGGCTGCTCGTCCAAAAGTGCGCCCACGGGCAATGATCCCCAAAAGGTGACTGATGACTACCCGAACAAGCCCATTACATGGGTGATACCCTTCGACCCGGGTTCCGGCGCGGACATTTTTGCCCGCACCCTCGGAAAATCGGTAGAAAAGAATCTCGGACAGAATTTCGTGTACATGAACAAGCCGGGCGGGAGCGGCGGCATCGCTCTTTCATATTTGAAATCCCAGCCCACTGACGGCTACACAATCGGAAGCCACTCTTCCACCTTGATGTATTCGATCGCCTCTAAAAGCATTCCTTACAAGATTGATGACGTTTCCTATCTTGCGAGAATCAATGCAGACCCCGAGGTACTCGCGGTTCCCGGTAACAGCCCGTTCAAGACCCTAGAAGACTTTATCACCTATGCTAAGGCTAACCCCGGAAAACTGAAGGTAGCTGGAGTGGGTGCTTTCTCTACAGCCAGCGCGGTTTCAGATCTCTTGAAAGCCAAGGCCGCCATTCAGTATGACTACGTCCCCTACCAGGGGGGCAACGAGGCCGCGGTAGCTATCCTGGGCAGCAACGTTGATGCAGGCTGGTATACAAGTAGCAATGTGCGTAACTACCTGGAGAGCGGAAAGGTACGCTTGCTAGCCATCGCCACCAAGGACCAAGACCCCAGCTTAAAAGGCGTGCCCGCGCTAAAAGAAAAAGGATTTGACATAGAAATGATACTCTGGCGTGGAATCATAGCTATACCCGGAATGCCCGAGGCTCGGGTTAAGAAACTGGAAGAGGCCTTTGATAAGGCCATGACGGATCCTGATTGGCTCAAATATATGGATCAGGAGAAGCAGGTCGAAGCCTACCTGCCCTCGAAAGAATTTACGGAGGCTGTAAAAACCGAACATTCCTTCGCTGAAAAAGCAACTAGCACACCCAAAAAATAGTACCTTATCCTGAAGCCTGCGAAAAATTTTAACGGGGGCGGAACACCGCCCCCCAAAAAGGAGGTAGGGATTTGAATTACAAAGTTGGGTCAATAGTTTTAACGTCGGTTTTTTCCTTGACGGGAGTTATGCTTATATACTTGGCCTTACAGTTTCCTTCGGGCGAAAATCTGGGACCAGCTTTTTTCCCGATTGTAATCTCTGTCCTGATGTTAGCCTTTTGCGGAATCGTACTTCTAAGGAGTTTCCGAGCGAAGTCGGAAAAAGTGGAATTTAACAACAAGCTGATCGAAGCCAGATCTTTAATAATTACGGTTCTTTTTCTAATCTTATGGGGAACTTTCCACGATCTGTTTCTGTTGTGGGTATTTCTTCTGGCCAGTGGGCTGTTCTGGGGGTTCCAGGGATGGAAAGTTAGAGATATCAAGGTGCTTTCAACCGGCCTGGGAATTGCCTCAGGGATAACCCTTTTCGTGTATATTGTGTTTGGCGTGTTGATAAATCTTAATTTTTAATATTGTAGGATCTTCCAAAAATTTTGGAGGTGAGTGAATGGTCTTAGTTGCATTCGCTGATGTCTTCTCTTTGAGTAACCTGATAATAATATCCATAGGTACGCTGGTGGGATTGTTCGTAGGGGCGTTGCCTGGCCTGGGTGCCGCTATTGGGGTGGCACTGATGCTACCTTTTACCTATTCTATGGATACACTTCCGGCTTTACTCCTTCTGGTTTCACTCTACTTAGGGTCTGAATACGGCGGTTCTATCTCTTCCATCACCTTAGGTATACCTGGGACGCCGGCTGCCGTGGCAACCGTGTTAGATGGCCACAGCCTTGCTCAGAAAGGATTCCCGGCCAAGGCCATAGGGTATTCCCTCTTGGCCAGTACCATCGGAGGCCTCTTTGGAGGGGCTGTGCTTATCGGCTTTTCCGGACCTTTGGCTAACGCCGCAGTTAAGCTAGGAGCACCAGAATATGCTCTTATCGGATTGCTGGGTCTGGTCGCCGTGGCCACCCTCGCCACCAAGGACGTTTACCGTAGCGTGATTTCGGTGTTCTTGGGCCTCCTGCTCAGTGCTGTAGGAATGGATGCCCTTACCGGCCAAACCCGTTTTGTGTTTAGCCGCATGGAATTGGTAGAAGGGTTACCCATGGTGCCCATATTGATAGGTCTCTTTGCAGTGTCTGAGGTGATTCAGATGATTTCTGACGGCGTTAACAAACGCTACGAAGGCCAGACCCTAGGCCTGAATTCGGGTCTCAAGCTCAAGGAGGTAGCGGCTGTTGGCAAGCCCATGCTAATAGGGTCGATAATTGGAAGCCTCGTGGGCGTCATCCCGGGGCTGGGTGCGGGCCCCGCTTCTTGGTTTAGCTACAGTCTAGCCAAACGCTTCTCAAAGGACCCTGACAGCTTCGGTAAGGGAAACCCGGAAGGGATTGCAGCCCCCGAGGCCAGCAACAACGCTACGGTGGGCGGAGCACTGGTACCCCTTCTGGCTCTCGGAATACCGGGATCACCTACCACCGGCATCATTCTCGGTGCCTTTGTCATCCATGGTATACAGCCCGGTCCCCAGGTCTTCGGTCAGAACCCTGAGCTGGTTTACGGACTGTTTATCGGTTTCATATTATCCGTGCTGGCCATGTACGTCTTTGGTCGGCTGACAACGCCCATTTGGGCCAGAGCGCTAGCGGTACCTAATTATATCCTGATTATTTCGATCCTGGTTCTGTCCTTACTCGGTGCGTTCACAAGCAGGATGCTGGTTTTTGATGTGTATCTTGCGGTAGCAATGGGCATAGTGGGGTTCTTCATGAGGAAGTTAAACTATTCGCTGCCTTGTTTCATCTTGGCGTTTATCCTGGGCGGTTTTATCGAGATCAACTTCCGCCGAAGTCTTATCATGTCCAATGTCGGCTACGGTATATTTGTGACCAGGCCGGTTTCGGCGATTCTTCTGGGGCTGATGGCTATCATGATATTATTCATGGTTAAGGGAATGATTAAGGACAAGAAAAAGCAGGCAAAAGTCGTTGGCTAGTGCCGCATTAATGCTGCCACGTTATCGGCAAGTATTTGGCGCTTTGAATTAAACACGAGGGGTTGATCGTTATTAAGAACTCAGTATTACTACATGAAAACGATAATGTTGTGACCGTCATCCGGGATATCACTGCCGGGGAAGAGGTTTGCTACGAAAAAGGCGGGGCGGTCAAAAAGGTTACGGCCACCGAGAGCATACCTCTCGGGCATAAAGTGGCCTTATCAGAAATACGGGAGGGCATCAAAGTTATAAAGTATGATGCCGTTATTGGATGTGCAAAGAAGGATATTAAGGTGGGGGACCTTGTCCATGTAAACAACCTTGAAAGCATTCGTGGACGCGGCGACTTAAATACAAGCAACTGAAGGAGGGCGAAATTTTGAACTTTATGGGTTATAAAAGGCCCGACGGCCGTGTCGGGATTCGAAATCATGTGGCTGTGATAGCGGCCATGGACAATGTTAATAATATTGTCAGGAATATTGCGACCCAGGTCAAGGATGTGATGCCTCTGACGATATGGTACGGGCGCGGACAGTACGGGGCTGACGAGGAGCTTACCTTCCGGACTCTTGCAGGGATGGGCGCCAACCCCAATCTACACAGCGTTCTGATAATCAGTCTGGAGCCCGTTTCCGCCAAAAAACTGGCCAAGGCTATTAGGGAGTTGAGTGGGAAGCGGGTTGAAATCGTTACGGTGCAGGAATGTGGTAATAGCATAAACGCCACGGCTGCCGGGGTGGAGATTGCTTTGGACATGGTGACCCAGGCAAGCGAGCAACAGAGGGAATTGGTAGGCTTCGACAAGCTGGTTCTGGCGGTAGAGTGCGGGGGGTCCGACACCACCTCTGGGATCGGGTCCAATCCTGTCCTTGGGAAGGTTGCCGACTGGGTGATCGATAACGGCGGCACGGTTGTGCTGTCGGAAACCTCGGAGTTCCTGGGGGCCGAGCACATACTGTCCGGACGAGCCGTGGACGAAGAGGTGCGTCAGAAGATTATGTCTATAGTGAACAACGTCGAAGCACAAGCCACAGCCCGCGGAGTCAGCATTCTGGGGGCCAACCCAGTGCCTGACAACATTGCCGGAGGGCTGACCACCATCGAGGAAAAATCCCTAGGGGCCATCATTAAGGGTGGGAGCAAGCCGATTCAGGGCGTGCTCGAGTACGCTGAGCCGCCTCGGGGCACTGGCCTATACCTCATGGACACCCCGGCCCCGGCTCTGGAGTCGATGACTGGCCTTGCCGCCGGAGGGGTCCAAGTGATTCTTTTCAGCACCGGAAAGGGGAATATAGTGGGATGCCCCATCTGCCCCACTGCTAAAATAACCGCTAACCCGGTAACTGCTAAGAGAATGGCCCCTAACATTGATTTGGATGTATGTGACGTATTCTACGGAAATATTAGTGCTGAGGAGGGTGCCGACCCACTTCGGGACCTTGTCGTAAGGATCTGTAACGGTCGGAAGACCCGTGCCGAAATCCTGGGCAATGAAGATATAGCTTTGAATAGAATTCAGCCTACGGTCTGAACTGCGGACCTGGAGGTCGCAGGTCAAGCTGACTTGTTTTGGCGAAGGGAAGTGACGGAGTGGAGGACCACGTAAGTATACCGGCCGAGCTGCTTGAGGAGGCTGTGACAGTCCTGCTCAAGGCACTGGGGTTGCACGGAGAAGAGGCGAAGATAATTGCCGGCACCTTGGTTGACGCCGACCTCAGGGGGGTAAGCACACACGGGGTATTCAGGCTGAAGACCTATGCCGAAAGGATAATTGCCGGAGGCCTCAACCCCCGGGCAAAAATAAGCGTGGTACGAGAAGCGTCCACTATGGCTGTTCTGGACGCGGACAACGGCTTTGGCCAGATCGCCGCATACCGTGCAGCACAACTGGCTGTAGAAAAGGCCGGACAGAGCGGCGCAGCCTTTATAGGGGTCAGGAACAGCAGCCATTTCGGTCGGGCCGGCTATTTCGCCGAATGGATAGCAGGGCATGACATGATCGGATTTTGCTTCTCGAACGCTTCACCGAGGCTTGCCCCGTGGGGCGGCAGGGAAAAGATGCTGGGAAACAATCCCTGGTCTGCCGCTATACCTACAGGAGGCGAACCTATAGTGCTTGACATGGCGAACAGTATCGCCTCGGCAGGTAAAATCCGCAGGGCTGCCCAGGCCGGAAGTACGATACCGGAGGGATGGGCGCTGGACTCGGAGGGAAGGGAGACCACCGATCCCCTCGAGGCCCTTAGCGGAGTGCTGCTTCCGTTTGGCGCCCACAAGGGGTACGGGATCACGCTGGTGGCGGGAATCCTAACCGGCGTGCTGACCGGAGGAGTTTGGGACAGCCAGGTGACCCCTGTAGACGAAACAGGCCGGTCGCAGCAGGTTTCCCATCTTCTGGTCGCGGTCCGCATCAGTGACTTTATGCCAGCGGAGGAGTTTAAGGAGCAGGTCAACCGGATTGCGATCGAAATCAGGAAGTGTCCACCCGCCGAAGGGATTTCGGCAGTTTACGTCCCGGGAGACAGGGGACACGAAAAGCGCTCAGCGGCCCTGCAAGGCGGGGTGCCGCTGGCGGAAAGGACCTTTCGCTCCCTGAATGACCTGGCTGACCGTTTGGGAGTTTCCCTGCCAAAAGGATGGCCGCTCCCGAATCAGATGCAGGTTTGATGAAAAATGGCAAATTTAATTGCACCATTTGGAAAAGAAAAATTTGAATTTCCCTGGGGAATTGTGCTGTCATATATGCTGCTACTGCTGCCCCTAGCCGTATATTTTTTTTACAGCGCCTCGGGCGCAGTAAGTAACCCGGGGGCAAAACAGGTGGTTGCCGGTACTCTGCTGCTGTCGTCCACTGCGCTCTGGATCGCGGGATATATTCCCAACATCGCCACCTCCATCTACGTACTGGTCTGCATTTCCATGCTGGGCCTCGGCAGTACCAAAGAAGCTCTGGAAGGGCTCTCCAGCAATTCGGTCTTGATGTTTTTTGCCTATAGCATCATAGCCTACGGCATGGCAGAGTCTGGGCTTCCGCGGAGGATTGTGTTTTTTCTTCTGAGGCTGGCCAACGGCAAAATAAGACTGGTAATGCTGGCATCATTTGTTGCCGTGGTGCTTTCTGTGCTCCTGATACCCATAGGTCTTGCCCGGGTGGTAATGTTTTACCCCATTTTTTCAAGGCTTGTATCCTCTCTGGAACTGAAGGATGACAGCAACTTGATGAAGAGCCTGATGCTCGGGACGGGAATGCTATCAACCTATTGCAGCACAGGGATCATGACAGGGGCAACGTCCACCATTTTGGCAGTAGACCTATTCGGGAAGTTCGCAGGGATTCAGTGGGACTACATTGATTGGCTGGCGGCCTTTTTCCCGGCGGTTGTTCTTTACACGCTGACGCTCTATGTAACGGTTTTGAGGGTGATACCGCCAGAAACGTGTGATGTCGGACAGGTCAGAGACTCACTGAAAGTTCAGTGGGAGGGACTGGGGGTCGTTTCGAAAAGGGAATGGAAGGCCCTGCTGGTAATAATGGGAACCATCGGGGCCACAGCTTTCGGTGGAGCCTTGGGAATAACGCCGGTAAGTAGTTCGTTGGTGGGAGCATTACTAATGATAATACCCCCTCTAGGAGCTAAGGACATGCGCGAGCTGATGTTTTCGGTGGAGTGGAGCACAATTTATTTTTTCGGAACCATACTGTCGCTGGGGGACGCGGTTCTGCGGTCGGGCCTTATGGGGTCCATGGGCAAGTCTCTTTTACTACTCTGCCAGTCAACCGACCTTAATATTGAGGTCATTGTGGTTTTGATGTTGGTATTTATAATATTTCTGCGCATCCCTCTGCCCGCTGCCACCTTGTTTGTCGGGATACTTTTGCCCATGGCCTTCACCGTCGCCAAAAGCATCGGGCTAAATCCTGTCTGGTTTGGAATGCTTGCATTTCAAGCGGGAAGCTTGTTGATAATCTTTCCGAACCAGTCCCCGTCCCTGGTATACGCATTTCAGAAAACCGACCTTAGGCTTTATGATGTGGGGCGAGTCGGGATCAGGGTTTTTTGGGTGATGCTGGCAGTGATGATCTTGATCTCGATTTTATACTGGCCCAACAAGGGGTATCCAGTTTGGCTATCGTGATGTTATAATGTGATATGTTATATATATGTTTCCAGTGCTGAAGCACAAATTGTTGCCTGTCTGCTTTATCAAACTTGGTAAATTATAGGATTGACACATTCCTTTATTTAAAATAAGCTTATCAAACTTTAAAAGATGAGGTTTGCTCTATCGTAGTGTTCAAGGAAATAATTACAGAGCCTAGAGTGGATTTCATAGAATTTAGAAGAGTGTCGCCCATCTGAAGTTTATGAAAAAGTGTGAATCCTTTTCAGACCCAGGCAAGAGAAAACGGATTCACTTTTCCCGACAGGGGTTAAAACATGGGGACAGGAGGCTTTTATTAAATGGTCACCAAGAGAATAATGGTCCTGGAGCAGGCCATAAACGTAGTGAATTGTTTCACCGGCTTGAAGTCAACCCTGAGTCTGACTGAGTTAGACTCCATGCTGGACATACCTAAAAGCTCGCTTCACAGGATACTTGTCTCGCTGACCCACAAGGATGTTCTGTTGCACGACAAGGAAAGGCAGCAGTATACCCTTGGTAAGACCTTCCGAGGGTGGAGCGCCACCATGTTTCATCGCCTGCGCCTTGATGACATTGCCCACCCGTTCCTAGAGTCGTTCAGGAACCAGTCCGGCGAAACAGCCACCCTTTCGATGCGTGTGGGGCTAATGCGTACTTACGTATTTATGTTTGAAAGCTCCAGCGAGGTCCGGATGTCGGTAGAGTTGGGGAAGATGCTTCCACTTCATGCCGGGGCAAACGGCAAGGTCATCCTGGCCCATATGTCACCGAACGAGATTGAGCAGACCATTTCCGAAATCGGCCTGTACAGCATCACACCTTCTACCATTACAAACCGCGAGAAACTCCTGGATCAGCTCAAAAAAATAAAGGAGGAAGGCTTCGCCATCAGTGCTGGGGAACGTGTGCAAGAAGCGATGACTGTCGCAGCCCCTCTCTTTTCAAGGGACGGAGAGCTAATAGGTTCTATTGGCCTTCACGGGCCAGCCAGTCGCTTTACCATGGATATGGCCAGGGAGTGGGGAATAATACTTTGCAGGGCGGCTGAGGAGATATCTAGGAATGTAGCCTGGTCAAAACCGTAGGATATTCAGTTTATTCAATAATCTGTTTCTAATTATTTCATAGTTATTTGAAGGAGGTTTACCTTGAAAATCACAAATGTAGAAGGAATCAGCCTAGCTGTACCTATTAAAAACGCGATTAAAGCACCTATCAGCATTCCCCACGCAAGCGAATTGGAAAAAGTTGTTTTTCAGGAATACCGTACTACTTTAGTGAAAATTGAAACAGACGAAGGAATAACGGGCTATGGTGAATGTATGGTCCGTCTAGCTCCGACAGCAACCAGGGATATTGTCAATTATATGAAACCGATACTTATTGGTAAAGACCCTACAGATACTGAATATATCTGGGAACTTCTTTTTGGGGCCATGATGAACAGGGGGCATTACCAGGGATTTTATATTGAAGCAATTAGCGGTATTGATGTAGCGCTCTGGGATATTAAAGGGAAGGCTTTAAATGTACCCGTCTATAAACTCCTTGGTGGCAATAGTCACCCCAAAATTTGGGCTTATGCATCCTCTATTCGTTTCAGGGGTATGGAAACCATGTTAGCAACAGCACAAAATTTTGTGGATCAAGGTTTTACTGCCATGAAAATGAAAATCGGTCAAGGTAGTGAGACTGACGTTATGGCTGTGGCTGCAGTTCGCGAACACGTTGGCAAAGATATCACCTTAATGGTTGATGCAAACTGCGGGTATGATGTTAAAACTGCGCTCCAAGTTGGTAAAGAATTAGAAAAATACAATATTAGATGGTATGAAGAACCAATTTCTCCTGATGACTATGAGGGATACAGAAGATTGTCGGAATCCCTGAATATTCCCATCGCTGCCGGAGAGGCCCACTTCCTAAGATATGGTCTCAAGGATTTGATTGTAAAAGGCAAAGTTGACATAATTCAACCCAATGTCTGTAGAGCGGGTGGATTTACAGAATGCTTAAAAATTCATGGTTTGAGTAGTTCCTTTAATGTACCGTACTTAACTCATACTGGAAGTTCATCTGCGGTATGTATTGCTGCTTCATTACACCTAGCTGCTGCTTTACCAGATTGCTTTATCTTTGAGGACATGCAAAGCGATTGGTCTAAAGACCAAAAAAATCCCTTGCGTTGGGACTTAACATCGCTCCCAATTAAATCCTTTAAAGAAGGTTTCATAGAATTAGAAGATAAGCCTGGTTTAGGTTTGGAAATTAATGAAGATGTAATTCAAAAACACCGATTATCATAAGAATCCTAAAGGGATTCGTAATCAAGCGACATTCCCGCGAGGGACTGTCGTATTGAACTATTTGAGCTCATTAATTTTAAAGGCCAAACACCTCTTGGCCCAAGTTTGTTGTTCCCTTCTTTATCCTTAGTTTACCAGCTTACCCAAAGTTCCTTTTTTCAGTACTATCAGAAAGTATAAACTTACATTATATACTTTCTAAGCATAAGTGCAACTAAGGCAGCCGCCTTCGCTAAGGCTTGGCGCCAGCCAAGTTTTCTTAACGTATCAGAAAGTATAAGTTTAGGGTCCCCCCTTTACTTGCGAATTTGGTATTATAGAAGTATGAAAGAGAACATTTTAAGAGAAATATTTTTCGATAAACATAAGCATTGGGAAACGTTCTCAGAAAAGCATAAAGAACGTTTACGAGCCATCGTTATAAAAGAGGTGGAGAAATTTCACAGATGCGGGGATCCAAAAAATGGTTTCAAGCTTCTGGTATGTGAAGGTTGCCATGATGTAAGGATCGTGCCGTATCGCTGTAAAGGACGGTTTTGCACAACTTGTTCGAGTGGCGAGACCGAGGAATGGAGCCGAATGATCGTGGAAGAGGTCGTACAAGTCAATCATCGTCATGTCATATTTACCATAGACGAAGGACTAAGAGTCATCTTCCAAATGCATCGAGAACTCCTAAAAGATCTCATGGATGAATCCGTAAAGATTGTTCAAGACTGGTTT